>JBMSSR010000151.1:0-7139 GCA_049424465.1 Ilumatobacteraceae bacterium | reverse complement strand
GGTGCGGCGCGACGGCGAGGGGCTGCTCTACTTCGCCGGGCGGCGCGACGCGATCCGCCGCCGGGCGCGCGGCTCGACGGGCCGTCGAGCTCGAAGGTGATGGTGCGCATGACGCCGGTGATCGACAGCGTCGACTCGACGAGCGTGATGCGCGGCGTACCGCTGAGCAGATCGACCACTGCGGCGTCGAGCGCCATCAGCGGGTCGTCGCACGCCATCTCGGTCATCGACCAGCCGCTGTCGGCGGCGACGAGCACGCCGGCGAAGTAGTCGCCTGTCCCGATGCTGCCGCTCTGGATCCGGTAGCCACCGCCGATCGCGTTGCAGCCACCGCTGACGGCCAGGGTGCCGCCGTCACCGGTCTGCGCCCAGAACTCGATCCCGAGTGCGCTGCCCTCGGGCAGGTCGATGCCGAACGCAGCCGTGGCGGCGAAGTGCTGACCCGACAGTGCCGTCACCACTGCGTCGTTGGGGGCAGGCTCGCCACCACTGCGCACCACGGCCAGGGCGATGAGCGCCATGACGATGAGCGCCACCAGCACGAAGATCAGCGGCGAACGGCCCTTGGTCTCGGGCTGGCCCTTGAGCGGTCGCGGGGCGACCTTCTTGACCTTGCGGTAGCCACTCTTGCCCGGCTTGCCCGACTTCGGTGTGCGCGTGGGGGCCGACGGGGCCAGTGGCATCGGGATGCGGCCCGAGTTGTCACCGCGCTGGGCCGCGCTGATGCGGCGGCCCATCGGGCCGGACGGCTGATCCGGGGTGCCGGAAGTGGGGTTCATGCCGCGCGGGAGCCTTTCGGAGAACGTGGACGCGACCACCGGTCCGCCGAGCACGCTACCCCTCTGGACGGCGCGTGTCGGCAGGTCGGCTGCATTGTTGTGCACGTGGCGGACCGGCAGCCAGTCGGGCCGAGCGGGCCGAGTGCCGGCCGACCGACCCGACCAGTGACCCCGACCGGCCGTGCCGACCGACCCGCGCCACGGGCGGGCGGCGGGGACCGATGCGCCGACTGCACGGGACGGACGGGGCGCGGTGGCGGGCCGTGTGCCCCGCGGCTCCGGCGCGCACGGTGCCTACCGTCGGCGCATGCGGTTCCAGGTCGTCGTCAACAGCGCCGACCCGCACTCGCTGTGCCGGTTCTGGGCGCGCCTGCTCGACTACCGCATCGATCACGACCCCGACCTCGTCCGCCGCATGCTCGAGGCCGGCGCAGTGACGTGGGACGACGTCGAGGACCACGACGGCGACCTGCGGTGGCGCGCCGCCGCGGCGTGCGTCGACCCGGACGGGCACGGGCCGCGACTGCTGTTCCAGGTGCCCGAGGGGCTGCCGCCCAAGGTGGACGCCAACCGGGTGCACCTCGACCTGAACCCGCCGCGCGGCGACGGTGAGGCCGTGATCCGCCGGGCCGTCGAGCTCGGCGCCACCGTGATGTGGGAGGGATCGACCGGGCCTGCCCGGTGGGTGACGCTCACCGATCCGGAGGGCAACCAGTTCTGCGTCACACGGTGACACCAGCACGAGGCCCGCAGCAC
This sequence comes from Ilumatobacteraceae bacterium, assembly GCA_049424465.1. Lineage (GTDB taxonomy): Bacteria > Actinomycetota > Acidimicrobiia > Acidimicrobiales > Ilumatobacteraceae > UBA668. The sequence continues at coordinate 5,604 of JBMSSR010000151.1, read as the reverse complement.
CGCCCGCTGCGACCGGCCGGCGGAACCGTCAACCGACGCCCGGTCGCCAGCGTCGGCGGCGTGCTCGGCGAGGTCGGGGTGTCAGCGGGCGAGGACGGCCTCGGCGCACCGGCGGCCGCTGAACAGCGCGCCCTGGATGGACGGTGTGTCGCGGTGGTCGCCGCACACGAACAGCCCGTCACCGAGGGCGACCCGGCGCTTGGGCGCGAACGGCGGGTGCTGATCGGGCTGGCCGTGACGGATCGTGTCGACGCGCAGGACGCGCCATGCGGCGACCTGCGGGCCCCACCACGTCGTCAACTGCGCGCGCACCCGGTCGGCGAGGACGTCGTCGGGAACGAGATCGTCGTGCTCGTCGCGGCCGTGGCCGGCGAGGGCGCCGTCGGTGCGGCGGACCACACCCACGGGGCAGGCCGCGACGACGAGTGCCTCGCCCGTGGTGCCGGCGTAGCCCGGGGCGATCGTGCTCATCGGCACGACGTTGAGCGCGGGCCCGCTCGCAGCACCGTCGAGCACGATGAACCGGTGGTCGACCGGTGCGGTGGGTGCGGCGAACCACACCGCGCGCACGGCGCGGTCGCCGGGGTCGTTGACGGCGGCGTGCCGCTCGCCCAGCAGACGGGCGGCGGACGGGCCGTCGGTGGCGACGATGACGGACCCGGCGCGCACGATGCGCCCGTCGGCGGGGGGCGCCTCGCCCGGGGCCCCCCCCCCGCCCGCCGTGCCGAGCTGCACACACCCGGCCGGCAGGTGCGCGGCGAGCTGATCGGGGATGGCCTGCATGCCGCCGTCGGGAACGGCCGAGTGACCCACCGCGAGGCAGCGCAGCACCACCTCGCTCATCCGCGCGCTGCCCCCGAGCGTGGGGTCGAGCTGGATGCCGCCGAGCAGCGGTCGGAAGAAGCGGTCGATCATGCGCGTCGAGAACCCGTCGGCGCGCAGCGCCTCGAGCGTCGTGCGGTCGGGTGCGCGCAGCAGCGCCACCGGGTCGGTCCGCCGCAGCCGCAGCAGCAGGGCGGCGAGACGCAGCTTGTCGGCCAGCGAGCCGACCGGCGCCAGCGCGCCCTGCGGCAGCCGATGCGGCATGCGCAACGGGTCGGCCAGCATCGAGAACGCAGCCCGCGGGTGGGCGCCCCCCGTGTACACGACCGCGCCGGGCGAGAACTGCTGCAGCCGCAGCGCGGGCAGGTCGAGCTGGCGAGGGACCTCGGGGTACGCAGTGAGCAGGACCTGGAACCCGCGGTCGAGGCGGAACCCGCCGACCGAGTCGGTGCGCACCCGGCCACCGACGCCGTCAGAGGCCTCGAGCACCGTGACGCGGCGACCGGCGGCGTGCAGGGCGCGGGCCGCAGCGAGCCCGGCGAGACCGGCACCCACCACCGCGACGTCGACATCGAGCTGCTCGGTCATCGGCTGCCGACGCTACCGGTGGTGGCGGAGCAGCGCCTGTTCGTGCACGTCTCTGCGACGGCGTCGACACCGCGCTGCGTACGGGCGGGCGGCCACCGGCACGTGAGCAGGGGCAGCGGCCGGTAACAATGCTCGGCAATGTCCTGCACTCCCCCGCAGCCGGCCCCGTCGTGCTGACCAACCTGCTGCGGCGGTTCCTCGGCCGCTACCGCCTGTGGCTCACGCTCGTCGTGGTGTGCCAGGCCGTCCAGTCGTTCGCCTCGCTGACCCTGCCGAGCATCAACGCCGACATCATCGACAAGGGCGTCCGCTCGGGCGACACCGGCTACATCTGGCGCCACGGCGGGCTGATGCTGCTGGTGAGCGTCGTGCAGATCGTGTTCTCGGTGTCGGCCGTGCGCTTCGGGTCGAAGGCGGCGATGGGCTTCGGGCGCGACGTGCGGTCCGAGCTGTTCCACAAGGTGACCGATTTCTCGGCGCGCGAGGTCGCCGACCTGGGCGCGCCCAGCCTCATCACCCGCGTCACCAACGACGTCACGCAGGTGCAGACCCTCGTCTACATGACGTGCACGATGCTGATCGCCGCGCCGTTCACCGCGATCGGCGGCGTGTTCATGGCCATGCGCGAGGACGTGCAGCTGACGTGGGTGCTGGCGGTGGCGATCCCGCTGCTGCTGCTCAGCGTCGGCAGCATCATCCGTCGCATGGTGCCGACGTTCCGGGTCATGCAGACACGGATCGACGACATGAACAAGGTGGTGCGCGAGCAGATCACCGGCCTGCGCGTCGTGCGCGCCTTCGTCCGCGAGGACTTCGAGACGGCGCGGTTCGAGGACGACAACGACGCGCTGCGCGTCACCTCGCTGCGCGGCGGGCGACTGATGGGCACGATGATGCCCACCTCGACGCTGATCGTGAACCTCAGCAGTGTCGCCGTCATCTGGTTCGGTGGGCGCCGTGTGGGCAGCGGCGAGATGCAGGTCGGTGCACTCATCGCGTTCCTCACCTACCTGACGCAGATCCTGATGTCGGTGATGATGGCCACCTACATGGCGGCAATGGTGCCGCGCGCGGCGGTGAGCAGCGGGCGCATCGTCGAGGTGCTCGACACCGAGAGCTCGATCGTGCGGCCCGAGGGTGTCGAGGTGGTGACGCCCGCCGCGGGTGGTCGCCCGTCGCTCGAGTTCGAGGGCGTCGGCTTCCGCTATCCGGGTGCCGAGCGGTCGGTGCTCGAGGGCGTGACCGTGCGCTGCGACGCCGGCTCGACGCTGGCGGTGATCGGGTCGACCGGGTCGGGAAAGACCACGATGACGAACCTCGCCGCACGGCTCATCGACGCCACGACGGGCACCGTCCGCATGAACGGCGTCGACGTGCGGCACCTCGATCCGTCGGTGATGTGGCAGCGCATCGGCCTCGTACCGCAGAAGCCCTACCTGTTCGGCGGCACGGTGGCCAGCAACCTGCGCTTCGGGAAGCCCGACGCCACTGACGACGAGATGTGGGAGGCGCTCGAGATCGCCCAGGCCGCCGAGTTCGTCCGTGCGATGGGTGGCCTCGACTCGACGGTGGCGCAGGGCGGCAGCAACCTGTCGGGCGGCCAGCGGCAGCGGCTCGCCATCGCGCGGGCGCTCGTGCGACGACCCGACGTGTACGTGTTCGACGACTCGTTCTCGGCGCTCGACATGGCGACCGACGCGCGGCTGCGCGCCGCGCTGGCACCCCGGATCGGCGATGCCGAGCACCCGGCAGTGCTGATGGTCGTGGCCCAGCGCGTGACGAGCATCCGCTCGGCCGACCAGATCCTCGTCCTCGAGGACGGCGAGCCGGTGGGGCTCGGTACACACGAGCACCTGCTCGAGACGTGTGCGACGTACCGCGAGATCGTCAACTCGCAGTTGACCGCCGAGGAGAGCGCCTACACCGTGGCGGCCGGGGGTGCACAGTGAGCGGGCAGGCGGCAGCCCAGCCGAAGCAGTCGAGCAGCAACGCCGAACTGCGCGGCGGGCGGTGGCACAACGTCGGCGTGCCGACCGAGAAGTCGAAGGACTTCAAGGGGTCGAGCCGTCGTCTGTTGCAGCGACTGCAGCACGAGCGCGGCCTCGTCGCGCTGTCGCTGGCGTGCACCGTCGCCAGCGTGGTGCTGCTCGTGCTGGGGCCGCGCATCCTTGGTGAGGCGACCAATCTCGTGTTCGAGGGTCTCGTGCGCGCCGCGAGCGGCGGCCCGGGGGTCGACTACGACGCGCTGCGCCGCACGCTGCTGATCGTGTTCTGCCTGTACGCGGCGGGGTACGTGCTGCTGGTGACGCAGGCATGGCTGGTGGCGGGCATCGTGCAGCGCGCGATGCACCGGCTGCGCAGCGACATCGAGGCCAAGTTGCACCGCATGCCGCTGTCGCACCTCGACGGGCAGCCGCGCGGCGACCTGTTGGGGCGCGTCACCAACGACATCGACAACGTGTCGCAGAGCATGCAGCAATCGGTCAGCGGTCTGCTGTCGAGCCTGCTCACCATCCTCGGTGTGCTGGTGATGATGGTGTCGCTGTCGTGGCAGTTGGCCGTGGTGGCACTGTTGACGGTGCCGGTGTCGATCGTCGGCATGAAGAAGATCGCGGCGCGGGCGAAGGGCAAGTTCATCGCCCAGTGGGCACACATGGGCTCGCTGAACGCGCAGGTCGAGGAGACGTTCACCGGCCATGCCGTGGTGAAGGCGTTCGGACGTCAGCACGAGGCGCAGCAGCGGTTCGACGCGACCAACGACAAGGCGTTCCAGGCGGGGTACGAGGCGCAGTTCATCAGCGGCTGCGTGCAGCCGATGACGTTCCTGCTGTCGAACATCAACTACGTGGTCATCGCCGTGGTGGGTGGCCTGAAGGTGGCGAGCGGGTCGATCGGGCTGGGCGACGTGCAGGCGTTCATCCAGTACTCGCGCCAGTTCTCGATGCCGCTGACCCAGGTGGCGTCGATGATGAACACGCTGCAGTCGGGGATCGCGAGCGTCGAGCGCGTCTTCGAGGTGCTCGACGCCCCCGAACAGACCCCCGACGCCCCGCTCACGCAGTCGAACGCTGGCGACGGGGTCTCGGACACCGGCACCCCATCGCAACACCTCGAGGGGTTGGGGGCAGAGACGGGTGTGTCCCGCGGGCGAGTGGTGTTCGAGCACGTGTCGTTCCGGTACCTGCCCGACACGCCGCTGATCGACGACCTGTCGTTGGTGGTCGAACCCGGGCGCACGGTGGCGATCGTCGGCCCGACGGGTGCCGGCAAGACGACGCTGGTCAACCTGCTGATGCGCTTCTACGAGATCGACGGCGGTCGCATCCTGCTGGACGGTCGTGATGTGGCCTCGATGCCGCGCCGCGAACTGCGCGGCCAGATGGGCATGGTGCTGCAGGACACCTGGTTGTTCGGTGGCACGATCCGCGAGAACCTGCGCTACGGCCGGCCGTCGGCCACCGACGACGAGGTGCTCGCGGCGGCACGGGCGTGCTACGTGGACCGGTTCGTGCACTCGCTGCCCCACGGCTACGACACCGTGCTCGACGACGAGGGAACGGCGGTGAGCGCCGGCGAGAAGCAGTTGCTCACCATCGCCCGCGCCTTCCTGTCGGACCCGACCATCCTGATCCTCGACGAGGCCACCAGTTCGGTGGACACGCGCACCGAGGTACTCATCCAGCGGGCGATGAGCGCGCTCCGCGGCGGTCGCACCAGCTTCGTCATCGCCCACCGCCTGAGCACGATCCGCGACGCCGACACGATCATCGTCATGGACGGCGGCCGCATCGTCGAGCAGGGCAACCACCTCGAACTGCTGCAGCGACGTGGCGCGTACTACGAGTTGTACAACGCACAGTTCACCGCTGCCGCGATCGACGCCGACGTCGCCTGAGCCGACACCAGCGAGTCGCGAGGTCGCCGAGCTGGCCGAACCAAGTCGGCGACGGCGCGTCGGATCACACCGGCGGTTCGGCGCCACGAGGGCGATCAGGCAGAACTGTGGAGCAATGCGCCAGATCGTGCGCCCGGTGCTTCTCCGGGTGGCGCGCCGGGTGGTGCGTTGCTGGCGACACCGCGTGGTGGGCACCACATCACCACCCCGTCTGGTCGGATCAGTTCGAAGTCGTTGGCGTCGCCGATGATGCGGGTGCCGGTCATGTGCTTGGCGGTGTGATGTGCCGAGCAGAACAG
>JBMSSR010000150.1:0-7303 GCA_049424465.1 Ilumatobacteraceae bacterium | reverse complement strand
CACCGCGCCCACCGCCCCGCGGGCGGCCGGTGAGTTGGACTCGACCCACCCCATGGCGGGGGCGCCGACCGCGGCGCCCGTGACGACGTACCACGTGTCGGGCGCGGTGCGGGTGAGCGTGAGGTCGCACTCGATACCGCCGCGCTCGTTGCAGAACTGCGTGTAGACGACGGTGTCGAGGGGCGTGTCCATGTCGCACACACTGAGTCGCTGGACGGTCTCGAGGGCGCGCGGGCCGCTGATCTCGAACTTGGCGAACGAGGTCTGGTCGACGAGTGCCACGCCAGTGCGGATCGCGCGCGCCTCGGCGCCCACGTGATGGAACCAATTGGGCTCGTCGAACGACGGCCGGTCGACCGCCTCGATGCCCTCGGGCGCGAACCAGTTGGGCCGTTCCCATCCGCCGCGGGTGCCGAAGACCGCCCGTCGTGCAGCGAGGCGGTCGTGCAACGGGCTCGTGCGGATGCCGCGGGCAGTCATCTTCTCGCTGCCGGGTGCGGCGAGCTTGTAGTGGTGCGCGTACAGCTCGACCATCCGCGTGCCCATGAAGTGCCGCGTCGTGTGATGGAACGAGAAGCGGCGCACGTCGAGGGGCCACAGGTCGAGCGACGGCCGACCCTCGAGCATCCACTCGGCCATCATCTTGCCGGCGCCGCCACCTGCTGCGATGCCGTACAGGAATCCGGTGGCGACGAAGTAGTTGTCCAGCTCGGGGACGCGGCCCATCACGAAGTCGGCATCGGCCGAGTAGGGGATCGGACCGTTGATGAGCTTGCGGATGCCGGCCTGCTCGATGCACGGCGTGCGCTTGACCGCCAGCTCGCCGAGCTGCGCGAAGCGGTCGTAGTTCTCGTCGAAGAGCTGGCGGCGGAACGGCCACGGGATCCCGTCGGTGCCGAAGGGGAGGGTGTCGGGCTCGTAGCCACCGACCAACAGGCCGGGCCCGTCCGGCTTGTAGTACACGAGGTGATCGGGGTCGCGCATCGTCGGCATCTTCCCCAACTCGACCGGTGTGTAGCCCTCGATCGGCCCACTCAGCATGTACTGGTGTTCGACCGCCAGCGCGGGGACGCGGGCACCGGCCATTCGGCCGACCTCGAGGCCCCACATCCCCGCCGCGTTGACGATCATGTCGCACTCGATGACGCCCGACTCGCCGGCGTGCTCGTGCGTTCCCTCCCAGTGCAGCGTCGAGCATCGACGGCCATCCACCTCGATCCGCGCTGCACGCGTGAACTCGTGGATGCGTGCGCCGCGGTTGCGGGCACCCCGCGCGATCGCCATGGTGACCGACGCCGGGTCGATGTACCCGTCCGTCGGCAGGAACGCCGCGGCGAGGACGTCGGTCGTGCTCATCAGCGGGAACAGCTCCTGCGCGCGCTGCGGCGAGATGACCTCCATCGGCAGCCCGAAGCTCTTGGCCATCGTGGCGAGGCGGCGCAGCTCCTTGACGCGTTCTGGCGAGCACGCGAGGCGAAGGCTGCCGGTCTCGTGCCAGTCGACCGCCTGTCCGGTTTCGGCCTCGAGACCGCGGTACATCTCGACCGACTGCTCGAGCATGCGCGTCGTGTTGCGCGACGACCGGAGCTGGCCGACGAGACCGGCCGCGTGCCAGGTCGCGCCGTCGGTGAGCTGGTGCTGCTCGAGCAGGACGACGTCGGTCTGTCCCATCTTCGTGAGCCAGTAGGCGATGCTGCACCCGAGGATGCCGCCGCCGATGATGACGATGCGGGCGCGAGCCGGCCGTTCGGTGACGGGTGCGGTGCTCATGTCATGCCTTCACTCTCTGGTTCGACGGATCGTGGAACGGGCGCAGCGAGACCTCGGCGGCGACGCGCTCGCCGGCGACCTCGAGCTCGTAGGTGCCGTCGAGCACCCACTCGGCGGTGACGCCACCCCGGTCGACAGGGCGGCGGACGTAGCCGTATCCGAGCGATCGGTCGACCGTGTAGCCGAAGCCCCCGCTCGTCAGCCAGCCAACTCGCTCGCCGTCGCGAAAGATGGTCTCGCGGCCGAGCAGCACCACTGACGGGTCGACGGCGAATCCGGCCAGCAGTTTCGCGGTGCCGGTCGCGACCTGGCGCTCGATGGCGGCACGCCCCTTGAACGCGATGCCCGACCGCAGCTTGACCGCCCACCGCAGCCCAGCCTCGAGCGGGGTGTGGTCGGGGCCGATGTCGCTGCCCCACGCGCGGTATCCCTTCTCGAGCCGCGTGCTCTCGATGCACCGGTAACCGGCATCGACGAGGCCGAGCGGAGCGCCAGCAGCGACGAGCGCGTCGTAGACACGTGGCGCGTACTCGACGGGAAGGTGCAGTTCCCATCCGAGTTCGCCCATGTAGGTGATGCGCAGCGCGCGCAGCGGGCAGCCGGCGATGCCGACCGTTCGCCACGTGCCGAAGGGGAACGAGTCGTTGTCGAGCGACGGAGAGTCGCTGCTGGCGACCGACGCCAGCACGTCGCGTGACCGCGGGCCCATCAACGCCAGCACCGACCAGGCCGAGGTGACATCGACGACCTGGGCGTTCGCGCCTGCCGGCAGGTTGCGCTGGATCCAGTCGAGGTCGTGCGTCGCGAAGCCTGTGCCAGTGACGAGGTAGAACTCGTCGTCGGCGACACGTGCGACGGTGAGGTCGCACTGGATGCCACCGCGGTCGTCGAGCATCTGCGTGTAGGTGAGCGCCCCGACGGGCTTGTTCACGTCGTTGGCACACAACCAGTCGAGCGCGGCGAGCGCGTCGGGGCCCTTGACCGTGTACTTGGCGAAGCTCGTCTGGTCGATGAGCACCGCCGCCTCGCGGCATGCGCGGTGTTCGCGTCCGACCGCGCCGAACCAGTTCTGGCGGCCGAAGGTGTACTCGTCGCGCGGCTGGTCGCCGAGTTCGGCGCTGGCGAACCAGTTCGGGCGTTCCCAGCCGAGCTTCTCGCCGAACGAGGCGCCGGCCGCCTTCAGCCGGTCGTAGAGCGGCGAGGTGCGCGCCGGACGGCCGCTGTGGTGCTCCTCGAACGGCCACGCCATCGTGTAGTGCTTGGCGTACGCCTCGAGCGTGCGGGTGCGTACCCAGTCGGTGTCGCGGTGCGGGCGTCCGAAGCGCCGGATGTCGACGACCCACAGGTCGTAGGGCGGTGCGCCGTCGTGCACCCACTCGGCAAGCGCCTGCCCGGCACCGCCGCCAGCAGCGATGCCGAATGCGTTGAAGCCGGCGCCGACGAAGACGTTGCGCACTTCTGGTGCCTCGCCGAGGATGAAGTTGCCGTCCGGTGTGAAGCTCTCCGGACCGTTGATGAGCTGGCGGATACCGGTGCCGGCGAGTGCCGGGACACGGCCGATTGCGAGTTCCATCGTCGGCGCGAAGTGATCCCAGTTGCTGTCGAGCAACTGGAACTGGAACGGCCGGGGGATGCCGCGCACGGCCCACGGGATGGGGTTGGGCTCGTAGCCGCCCATGACGAGGCCGCCGACCTCCTCCTTGTAGTACGTGAGCCGGTCTGGGTCGCGCAGGGTCGGCAGGTCGCGCGGGACCTCGGGCGTGAACGGCTCGGTGATGACGTACTGGTGCTCGACCGGGACGAGCGGCACGTTGACGCCGATGCTGGCGGCCAGCGACCGTGTCCACTGGCCGCCACACAGCACGACCTTCTCGCACGCGATGCGGCCGCGGTCGGTGACGACGGCGCGCACCACGCCGTCGATCACCTCGATCGACAGCACCTCGGTCTCCTCGCAGATCGTCGCCCCTTGCTGGCGGGCGCCCTTGGCGAGCGCCATGGTGATGTCGCTCGGGTTCGCCTGCCCGTCGGTGGGCAGGAAGGCGGCACCGACCACGTCGTCGACCTCCATGATCGGCCACAGGTCCTGCGCCTCCTTCGGCGACAGCAGGTGCATCTCGAGGCCGAAGCTCTTGGCCGTGGTCGCCTGGCGGCGCACCTCGGTCCACCGCTCGCGGTTGCACGCGAGGCGCAGGCCACCGTTCATCTTCCAGCCCGTCGCCTGGCCGGTCTCGGCCTCGAGGCGTTGGTAGAGCTCGACGGAGTTGCCGAGCAACTGCGTGATGTTGGCGCTCGTGCGCAGCTGGCCGACCAGGCCGGCGGCGTGGAACGTGCTGCCCGAGGTGAGCATGTGCTTCTCGACGAGCACCGTGTCGGTCCAACCGAGGTGAGCGAGGTGATAGGCGGTGGAGCAGCCGACGATGCCACCACCGATGACGACGACACGGGCGGACGAGGGGAGAGCGGTCACGGCCGGATTGTCGCGCACCGGCACACCGGCGCACACGGTGGCACGACCGGGCAGGTCTACACTCCGCTGATCTCGGCACATGGGGGTGTGCGGCATCGATGAGTGCTGAAGCAATGATCTCGGTCAGGAGCCTGTGGAAGGTGTACGGGCCGCGTGCCGAGCGGCTCGTCGGATCGCCCGATGCCGACCTGCCGCGGGCAGAGCTCGAGGCCCGTACCGGCAACGTGGTGGCGATGCGCGACATCAACCTCGACGTGGCCCCTGGCGAGGTCTTCGTCGTGATGGGCCTCTCCGGCAGCGGCAAGAGCACCCTCATCCGTGCCATCACGAGGCTCATCGAGCCCACCTCGGGCACGGTGCACATCGGTGGTGTCGACGTGACCGGCGCCGACGAGGCCGGCCTGCTCGAGATCCGGCGTCACAAGGTGTCGATGGTGTTCCAGCACTTCGGACTGCTGCCGCACCGGTCGCTGGCCGACAACGTGGCCTTCGGGCTCGAGCTGCGCGGTGTCGACCGGTCAGCACGGCGCGAGCGGGCCGCCCGCACGCTCGAGCTCGTGGGGCTGCCGGGCATGGACGCCTACCGGCCGCACCAGCTCAGCGGTGGTCAGCAGCAGCGCGTCGGACTCGCCCGGGCACTGGCGACCGGGCCGGACATCATGCTCTTCGACGAGCCGTTCTCGGCGCTCGACCCGCTCATCCGGCGCGAGATGCAGGACGAGATCATCCGACTGCGGCGCGAGGTGCGCACGACGATGATGTTCATCACGCACGATCTGTCCGAGGCCCTCCGGCTCGGCGACCGCATCGCGATCATGCGTGACGGCAGGTTCGTGCAGGTGGGTACCCCCGCAGAGGTCGTGCTCGAACCGGCCGACGAGTACGTCGCCAACTTCGTCCGCGACGTGCCCCGGTCGCACGTCGTGCCGGTCGGCGCCGTCATGGGTGCACCCACCGATGGGCCGTTCGCGGGCGAGGTCGACGTCGCCGCAAAGGTGCGCGACGTGGTGCCGCTGGTGGCGCACAGCGACCTCGCGGTGCGGGTCGTGCGCGAGGGGCGGACGGTGGGCACCGTCGACCGGGGGCAGGTGCTGTCGGTGATCGCCGGCGGGGACGACTGATGACCGTCACGCTCGACGCGTTGCCGCTCGCCGAGCCCGACGAGGTCGTTCGCCAGCGCGCGCTGCGGCGCCGACTCTCCTTCGTCGTGTTCGGCGCGCTTGCGGTCGTCGCCGTCGTGGTCTCGCACGAGGTGCCGTCGTGGTGGGACCTGCACCTGCAGACGTGGATGCAGGACCGCTACACGTGGACGGTGTACCACCGCGAGACGGCGCAGCTGTTCACCTGGTTCTTCAACCCGATCAGCACCGCGCTGACGTGGTCGGTGGACAAGGTCGATGCATTCCTCGGCCTGCTGCAGTGGCCCGGGGTGGTGGCGCTCGGTGCAGCGATCGGCTGGCGGACCGGCACGTGGCGTGCCGGTCTCGCGGCGGGCGCGGCGCTCATCGGCGTCGGCGTGCTCGCCGACTGGGACCTCGCGATGCTCACGCTCTCGATCATGTTGGTGGCGGTCGCCATCGCACTGGTGCTCGGCATCCCGCTCGGGGTCCTGACGGCCAGCTCCGACCGCGCCGAGCGCATCGTCCGGATCGTGCTCGACACGGCACAGGTGATGCCGGCGTTCGTGTACTTCAGCCCGCTGCAGGTCGCCTTCGGGCTGCAGGTGCCGCCGGCGGTCATGGCCACGGTGGTCTATGCGCTCCCGCCTGCGGTCCGCCTCACGAACCTCGGCCTGCGCGAGGTGCCGGTGGTGGCCAACGAGGTCGGGCGCTCGTTCGGTGCGACCCGCGCGCAGCAGTTGTTCAAGGTGCAGTTGCCGATGGCGCGGCGCAGCATCCTGCTCGGGCTCAACCAGGTCATCATGATGGCGTTCGCGATCGTGGTGCTGGCGTCGCTGTTGGGCACGGGCGACCTCGGCCAGGTGGTGCTCTCGTCGCTGCAGAAGCAGCAGGTGGGCAAGGCGATGGCAGCGGGCATGGGCATCGTGCTGCTCGCCGTCGCGCTCGACCGCATGACGACGGGACAGCGCCGCCGGCCACCCACGATGGGCCCGCGCAACGCACTGCTCACGGTCATCGGTGCCACGGTGGTGCTCGCCGCCGTCGCCCGCGTGGCAGACGTGGGATCGTGGCCGAGCTGGCTGACGTGGGATGCGTCGGGCCCGGTCGACACTGCGGTGGGGTGGGTGCAGGACAACCTCCGCCACGGGGTGCCGGTCATCGGTGGCACGCAGACGTTCAGCGACCTGTTGGTGATCCGCGTCCTCGAACCGTTGAAGGATCTGCTGGTCTGGCTGCCGTGGCTGCTCGTGGTGGTCGGCTTCGCGTTCGTCGGCTGGCTCAGCCGGGGCTGGCGGCTGGCGGCAACGGTCGCGGCGTGCCTGCTGCTCATCGGCGCGCTCGGCGGCATCCCCGGGGGCACCGGTGTGGTGCCGATGTGGGACCTCGCGATGGACACCCTCAGCCAGGTACTCGTGGCGATCGTCATCAGCATCGTCATCGCCCTGCCGCTGGGTGTGCTGGCAGGGCGCAGCGATCGCGTCGAGCGGGTCCTGCGACCGTTCCTCGACATCGCCCAGGTGCTGCCGCAGTTCGTGTACCTGCTGCCGGTGGTGTTCCTGTTCTCGGTGGGGCGCGCGGCCGGCGTCGTCGCCTGCGTCATCTACGCCGTGCCGCCGTGCATCCGCCTGACGGCACTGGGCATGCGCGAGGTGCCGTGGGCGCCCCGTGAGGCAGCGATGTCGTTCGGCGCCACACGCCGCCAGGAGATGGGCAGGGTGCAGCTGCCGCTCGCCCGGCGGGCGATCCTGCTCGGCATCAACCAGACGCTCATGATGGTGCTGGCCACGGTCATCATCGCCGCCCTCGTCGGCGCAGGTGCCCTCGGCCTCGTGGCCTACGAGGCCACCGCCAAGCCGAACATCAAGTTGGGCCAAGGGGTGGGGGGCGGAGTGAGTATCGTGTTGCTGGCGATCATGCTCGATCGCATCACACAGGCGTGGGG
>JBMSSR010000149.1:0-7316 GCA_049424465.1 Ilumatobacteraceae bacterium | reverse complement strand
ACGGGGCGCGAGGTCGGGCGTCCGCGGCAGCAACCTCCACGACGCCCGCAGGGGACCCGCTACCGCCGTTCATCGCTTGTACCGGTCGATCGGTTGTGTGTCGCGCATCGTCACGACTCGGACTCCGGGGGACCAGACACCCGACAGCGCCGCATTGGCGATCGAACAGGACACGGCGACGGTGACCGAGCCACCCTGCCACGTACCGATCGCCGACGGACTCCATGTCATCGACACTCGTGGACCGCCCGCACACCGAGTGGCGAGCGGTCCGGCCAACGCGACCCGGCGGGCAGCAACGAGTGCCGTCGTCGAGCCACGCTCCTGTGACGCAGCGCGAGCTGCCGACTGTGCCGTATTCGTCACCTCGACACCCGCGGCGTGCAACCGACCGACATACGTGAGCAGTGCCAACGCAAGCAGGCAGAACACCAGCAGGTACATCATCTCGACAGGCGCCATCACACCCCGGTCGCGCACCGGCGATCGATGTCCATGACCGATCATCCATTTCGTGGCTCGCCCCCTGACACTCAGCCCCCGTCGGTCCACGCCATCACCGTTCCTTCGGTGCCGACTCGGTGACGCGGGCAGCGATGCCGAGGCCGCCGGCCAACACACCCGGCGACCTGCCGCTCACCGTCACCGACACGACGGGACCGTCGACGCAGCGGATCGCCACACGTGACGACCATCCCGACGCCATTCGTTCGACGATCGCCCGTGTCGCCACCACCGCCTCGTCACAGGTGCCGTCATACGCCGCAGCAATGCGCGCGCCTTCCGACGCTGCCTCGTCGAACACGTTGCGCGCATGCCAGTACGCCGTTGCCTCGAACACGGCGAGCAGCACCATCAGCAGCGCCATCGCGCCGAACAGCATCTCGACCGACGTGTCGACGGCGCCACGGTCACGGCGCGACGGGGTCCGGCACACTGTCCTTGGCCTGGTTGAAGGTCGAGACGAAGAACGCCGTCGCCGCGAGCGCGACCACGATGCCCACCGCCAGCCAGATCATCTTGGTGACGGCCTCGTCGAGACCGGTCTCGTCAGCGCGGTCGCTCCACGCACGGCGAAGCGCGTCGGTGAGCCGTTGGCGCTGTGTCGACCACTGCGTCTGAAGTCCCACCACTGCGGGAAGGAGTCGTCGGGTCATCTGCCTGTCCTTTCTGTCGGGGTGGCACCACCGCCACCGGGAGACCACTGCGCACGAGGTCGAGGTGTCGCCGACCGGCACGCCACGCCAGCGGCTGCCGCACCACGTCGGGAATGCGTTCGTCGTCATCCGCCGAATGCCTCGCTGATGCGCAGCGCGAGCGGATACGCGAGGAAGACGATCGTGGTGACGACGAATCCGATCGTGGGGCCCGCCAGGTTGGCGTTTGCTCGATCGGCATCACGCTCGAGTTGATCGAGCGCCCTCGCGCGCATCGACTCGGCGAGCGTCGCCACGGTCGAACCGATCGACACACCCTGGAGACCCTGCCGCTCGACCGACGTGGCGAACTCGGTGAGCTCGCGTACGTCGTAACTGGTGCCGACCGCGTCGATCGCCTCCCACACAGGCACACCCCGTTGTGGCGCGGCCAGCACTGAACGACGGAGCGAGTCGAACGAGGGCCCGCCGCCCACGTCGAGGGCGAACCGAATCGCCTCCTCGACGCTCTGGTCGGTGGTCAGCCCGACTGCGACGAGCTGCACGAAGTCGTTCGCCGCCTGCCGGAACTCGCGCCGCCGGCGGGCGATGCGAGCACGGGTGTCGAGCACCATCGTCCAGCCCGCGGCAGCCGCAGCGAGCACCGGCGCGACGAGCCACACCGGTGATGCCGGCAGCACACCGACTGCGAGGAGTGCAACGATGCCGGCCAGGACCGACAGACCGACTGCGGCGCACGCGACCAGGACGCGTGTCGCCACATCCGCTGCTGTCATGTCGACGACGTGCAGTGCCGCGCCGAAGAATCGGTCGACCCGCCCGACCACGCCGCTCGGAAGCTCGACGCGGCGACGAACGATCGGTGCATCGCCCAGCGATCCGGCGTGCGACCCGAACATCTGCGCCCGTGCCGCCGAGAGCGAGCGCGGGCCACGGCGGGCCGCCTGCACGGCACACCACCCGGCGACCGCCAGCAGCACGGCGACCAGCGCACCAGTTCGCAGCGGCGTCACACCGACACCTCGCGCACCGACGTCGCTGCCTGCACCTGACGGTGGCGCTCGGGAAGCTCGTACCGGCACAGACTGCGCAGCCAGGCGATGCAGCCGCCCCACATCGACAGGGGGAGGAGCAGCGCGAGCTGCCCACCGGGCGTGTCATACGGATCGAGCAGGTCGCCGCCCGCAACGTGCAGGTATGCGACAAGTGCCGAGCCGATCACCACGAGCCGCTTCATGCTGTGCTGGTACACCGCTCTCGTGCGGTCGACGCGCTCTCGCGCCGTCACCTCGTCGCGGGCGGCAGCAGCGAGCGCGTCCACGGTCCCGTACAGGCGACCGGCGCCAGCGGACCCACCGATCACGAGGCGAATCGCTGCCACCGCTGCATCGGCAGTGGGGTGTGCCAACGCGTCGCCGAGGTCGACGAGGGCGTCCTCGGTACGGAAGCCCTGACGGCGGCGGATGGCGAACGTCTGCAGTGCTGCAGCAATCGAGTCAGGTGGGCGGGCGGCGACCTGTTCGAGTGCCTCCTCGGCACCGATCGACGACGAGCGCAGCGTGTCACGCAGGTCCTCGAGCCACTTGGCGATGCCCTCGATCCGACGGCGCTCGTCATCTGCACGACGGTCGTGGAGGATCCGCCCCCACAACACCACCAGGGCCCCCGCCGCGACGGCGAGCACGACCCACCGCGTGGCGAGGAGCACCACTGAGGCGGTCGCGGCACCGACCACCAGCCGTTGCGACCCGATGCCCTGCAACACGCCCGGCGTCGAGGCCGACCGCGGCCTCTTCGACAGTTCGTCGCCGAGTCCCCCACGCGAGTGGCCGACTGCGCGGCCGAACGCTGCGAGTGCGCCACCCAGAAGGAGCGCAACGACGAGGGCGATACCGACGTTCACGATGCCCACACCGCCCGCGACCCGGTGTCGTTCCACCACCGACTCGAGAAGGTCGGATCAGCAGCGATCAGTCGCTCGAGCATCGGCCGCTGCGGCTCGGTCGCCGCCACGGCGGTCGGCTCGGTCGATCCGGCACGTCGAGCGAACAGTCGGTGAAGGATGAATCGCGCGCCATCGTCCTCGACACCCGGCGCTGCGATCTCGGTGACACGACGGCCGCGTGCGTTGTCACCGTCGACGTGCACGACGAGGTCGACGCTGCGGTACACCTGCCAACGCGATGTCCTCAGCTCGATGCCAGAGTGGTACGCGATCAGCTCGGCGAGTCGCTCGATGCCGTCCTTGGCCGAGCCACCGTGCACCGTCGCCATTGCGCCCTGACCGATCGACATTGCCTGTACGAGCGCACCGCCCTCGGCACCTCGCACCTCACCGACCACGATCCAGTCGGCACGCGTCCGCACGGCCGGGACCATCATGTCGGAGCACGACACGCCGACCCCGTCACTCGTACTGGGCACACGTGACTGATAGGCGTGCACGAAGCGGTGGCGACCCATCGCCGCGATGTTCAGCTCGAAGTCGGTCTCGACCGAGACGATGACATCGTCAGCATCGATCTCGTTGACCAGTGCCCTCAACAACGTGGTCTTGCCGGCACCCATCCGTCCACACACGATGATGTTGAGATCGGCGGCCACCGCGGCGCGCAGTAGGTGCACCGCGCCGTCGACCAACATGCCACGGGCGCACAGGTCGTCGAGGCCCTGGCCGAACACTGCCGCGCGACGCACGGTGACGAGCGGCCGCTGGACGACGTCGAATCCCTCGCCGTGGAACCGCACCCCGGGCTCGAGCTCGAGATCGACGAACGGGTGCTCGCGGTTGAACGGCCGTCGCCGCGACGTCGCCGTGTCGTAGATGATGCGCTCGAGGTCGCGGTCGCGCCGCACGCGCGGCGGCAGCAGCTCGAGCGCGCCGTCCGATCGCTCGACGCGCACCGGGTCAGCGCCGAACACGAGAACATCGGTGACGGCGGGGTCGCGCAACACGGTGAGCAACCGCGGCAGCCCGAACATCTCGGAGACCACGAGCTCGGTGACCGCGGCGTGCTCGTCGAACGTGAGCGGCACGAGTCGCCCAGCCATGCGCTGTCGCTCGATCTCGGGCAGCACGATGCGAGCCAGCACGTCGCGTGTCACGACCTCACGCTGATCGCGTTCGGCGGCTGTCTCGTCGCGGCCCGGCACAGGGAATCGATCACCCCACTGTCGACGGATCTCGACGACCAGGAGGTCGAGCTCGTCGTCGGTCACCACACACCGCCGTGGCCAGTGCTCGGTGACGACACCGCATCGCCACCGCCACGCTCGAGCAGGCGCCGGGCCAACGCCGTCACCGCGCTCGCCAGGCCACCGCGACGCGCTCGACGTTCGCCCGGGTGTCGGCCGGCGTGTACCTGCTCGACGAACGAGGGGTCCCAGGGCAACCACCCCATCAACCGTGTGCCGAGCTCGGTCGCCACGGTCGAGCGCGGGAACGACACACCGACCGGTGACTCGACGAACACCAACCCGATCTCGGTGTCGGCCAGTGCCGGCTCGACCGACGACACGCGACCCGCCGCCTGCACCCACTCGACCGTCGACACGGCTGAGCTCACCTCGGGTGACGTCACGACGAGCAGCACATCGGCACGCTCGATCACCGGCCGTGCCGGTGTCCCCGCACGTAGCCGACCCACGTCGACGACGACCGGCGCGCCGATCGACTCGAACAGCGGCAGCCACGGCGTACGCGCTCGGTGGCACGCGTCAGCGCGGAACGGATCGGCGGGGGCGAGCACCATCGACAGTGCTCCGACCCGCGCTGCCAGCGCGCCGGGCTCGATCGACACGCCTGCTGGTGGGAAGGCGAGTTGCTCGAGCCCGCCGAGGGCGCCGGGTGGCAGTGTCATTCGCCCGGCCAGCACGCCGCCAGCCGGATCTGCCTCGACGAACCACGCACCGTCGTCGTCGACACCCGACTCGGCGGCGAGCGCAGCGGCGAGCATGAGCGCCGTCGTGGTGGCGCCCGTGCCGCGCCACGCGCCGACTGCGACGATCACGGTGCCTCCTCTGTCGACGTGGTCGGTGACGACGACCGTGGTGCGGTGTCGCCAGACGGCAACCGCACCACCACCAACTGGCCAGTGGCCGACAGTTGCGCCACCAGCACCGCATCTCGCGCCGCCACGGCGAACGACACGGAGACCGAGCCGTTGTCGAGCGCGACGAGGTCGGTGACGCGCATCGTGACGGCGGGGGACGCGTCGTCGCCTACCGAGCCGGTCGCGTCGGCCGGCGCACCCGACGGCGCGCCATCACCGACCGCGAGCGCCGCCGCACCCAGCGGCGCGCCGAGCACCACGTCTCCCACGCCGAGCCCGAGCGGAAAGCGTCCGGCATCGAGCACGGCACCCACTGCCTGCTCTCCCTCGGCGAGCGACTCGCCGTCACGCCACATGCCACGCTGCAGCAGGACGCCCTGCTCGAGATCGACTGCCGCGATGCGGCCGATGAGCACGTCGAGGGATGCCGCGGGCACGAGACCCTCGACACCGGGGTCGAAGGCCACACCCGTCGTGACGAGATCGGCCGCGTCGATGACCGAACCCGCCGCCACCGGCTGGGCAACCTGCACGACGAGCACACGGCGACCCGCCGACGACAGCGCCCAGGCCACGAGCACCCCGGCGAGCACCACGAGCGCCGCACCCATCGCCAGCCACTGCGTGCGCGACCGCCCCGTCGGCCGCAGCGCCGTAGCGCGGTGCGAGCGTGGCGAGCGCGGTGTCCGCGAGGCCGACGTCGGGTTCGGCGCCGGCGAGGTCACCGACGCGTTCGTTGCGACACCGACGCGCGTCGGCATTGGCCGAGTCAACTTCACCATGACAACTCCCCCAGGAACGCACGAGCCGACGAGACCACCGAACTCGTCGTGACAGCCGCGACCACGACCGCCGTCCACCACCCGACGACGAGACAGGGGCCGAGCGCGACACGTGGACGCCTCGCAACCGCACCGAAGGCTGCGGCTCCGAGCGCGGCGACCGCACACGCCAACGGAGCCGCCCACCAGGCCACCAGCGCTGCCGACGCACCGATTGCCGCTGCGGCCTTGACGTCGCCCATGCCGACACCGCGTGACAGATGGACGACGAGCATCGGCAACCCTGCCATCAGCGCACCGCCGACCGCGCCGACAAGGGCAGCGACCATGGTGACCGCGATGCGAGTTGCGACGTTCGCTGCTGGGTCGCCCCCGGTCATGCCGCTGACAGCACCATGGAGCACGCCGCCAGTTGGGTCCGGTGGCGCGCCACTGGACGCCACCCGCGCGGCGGTGATGACCCCGTCGCACGTGGTACCGACGACCGCCGCTGCGGCTGCGATCGCCACGAGTCGGTTCGGCAGGCGATGCGTGCGCACGTCGACCAGCGCCGCGATGGCCAGCGCACCGCCCGTTGCGCCGAACGAGCAGCGCGTGATGATGCCGACCGGCACGATCGCACCAGCTGTCGCACCCACCGCACCGGCGATCACGTGGGCGCGCAGTCGAGTGAGCGAACTGAGTGCACGACCGACCGCGCCCCAGCGTCGCCGACCTCGACCGCCGCCGACGAGGTCGACACGGTCACGGGCGCCGGCACCGACAGCGGCTACCGCGTGTCCGTTCGCGCCGACGGCGCCGCCAGTCGCCGTCTCGTGGTCGACACTCGATGCCACCGTCACCCCCTCCCCGTCCATCTCGGCCTCCTCGCGCAGTCCGGCCCAAGGGAGACGACGTCGACCCGTCTTCATGACGCGTCTTCGCCGAATTTCCGTCAGAACCTGCCTGGCCCGGTGGGTGCACGGCCCGAGTCAGATCGGCAAACGCCGTCGGAGGGCGAGACGGGGTGGCTGGGCGCGGCGGTCGGCGCCCGTGCGGGCCCGCGCCCAGGTGCGGGAGAGGCCCGCCAGGCCGTCGGTGTGCCGCCGCAGGGGTGGGCCGATAGTCTCGGTTCTCGCCTGGAGAGGTGCCGGAGTCTGGTCGATCGGACCGCACTGCTAATGCGGGGACCACCTTTAAAGTGGTCCGTGGGTTCAAATCCCACCCTCTCCGCGCTGGATGGCCCGGTGGTTCGCCACCGGGCCATCGCCGTTCTCCGGCTTACGTCTCCAAGGTCGTCGTCCGGCGGTGTGCCCCCGACGTCGGTCTCGAGCGACGTGATGAGG
>JBMSSR010000148.1:0-7375 GCA_049424465.1 Ilumatobacteraceae bacterium | reverse complement strand
GGTCAGCCGTTGCGGTCCTGCCAGGTGCACACGCAGGCCTCGTTGCCGTCGGCGTCAGCCAGCACCCACCACGAGCGGGCGAACCGGTCGGTCACCATGCGACCGCCCGCCGCGAGCGCGGCATCGATGCGGGCCAGTGCCTCGTCGTGCGCCACGCTGACGTCGATGTGGAACCGACTGCGCTCGGTGCGCGGCTCGGTCATCGTCTGGAACCAGAACATCGGGCCGATGCCGCGCGGATCGACCAGCGAGCCGTCGCGCTCGACGTAGCCGAGCACGGCCTGCCAGAACGGGCGGATGCGATCGGCGTCGAGGGTGTCGATCGCGACCTCGACCTCCTGCGTCGAGGACGGCTCGCTGCTCGCTCCCTGCGACGCAGCGAGCGACGAGATGACGCTGGCCAGTCCCACGTCGTGCATCGTCACACCGCCGGTGACATGCGTGGTGAGGCGCACGTGCACGCGGTCGGGCCAGCGCAGGTCGAGCGACGGATGGTGGTCGGCCGCCTCGGCCGCATCGACGATGTCCTGCACCAGTGCCGCAGCACTCGCGTACGACCCTGCACGGAATGTGGCGTCGAGCGTGCCGACCACGTAGCGCCAGTCGTCGAGACCGGGCAGCCCGGCGATGTCGTCGGCCGTCACCGAGACGTACTCGGGCCGGACGCTGCGGCCGGTCATGCCGCGGTCACCTCGATGAAGGTGTCGCTGAAGCACGCGCCATTGGCGAGCGGGTCGCCGGTGTCGGGGCACAGCGCGTTGATGCCGAAGCCCTCGGGATGGTGCCGCAGCCACACGCCCTTGGCCATCACGGCCACACCCGGCCGCACGTCCTCGCGCACCTCGACGGTCACGGTGATCGCGGCGAGCGGGCTGCGTACGACGACGCGCTGGCCGTCGACGAGGCCGCGGGCCGACGCATCGGACGGGTTCAGTTGGACGCCGTTCGACACGGGCTGGAACTCGCCGAACATCGAGTTGATCAGCAACGGCGACGCCGGCGAGATGAGCGTGAGCGGGAAGCCCTCGCCGCGGGGCACCGGTTCGTAGCGCGGTGCACCGGCGACGGGGTCGACGAGACGCGCCTTGTGGTCCCGCGCGGCGCCGGGGGTGGTGTCGACGAACTGCGATGTCGGGAAGGTGACACGCCGCGGACCCGGGTCGTCGATGACCGCTCGGGCGGGCGGCGGCGACCAGTCGAAACCGAGTGCGCGTGCCAGCGCGAGGCCGACCTCGTCGTTGCTGCGCGACTCGCCGACCCGGTCGATGACCGCGTTGACGGGCTGCACGTACGTCGAGCCGTACGCCGTCGCCACGTCGTCGATCTCGAACGCAGTGGTGGCGGGCAGCACCACGTCGGCGTAGCGACACGTGTCGGTGAACACCTGCTCGTGCACGACGGTGAAGATGTCGTCGCGCTCGAACGCGCGCAGGACGGCCAGGGTGTCGGGGCACATCACCACCGGGTTGGCGCCCTGCACGAACACGACCTCGGTCGGGTCGCCCGAGTCGGGCGCGAGCCAACGACCCACCTGGTGCAGCGGCAGCGAACGGCGACCGGTCACACCGACGGCCTCGGCCGGCCAACGCAGGCGGCCCACGATGGCCCGTGTCCGTGTCGCACCGAGCACGCCGTTGCCGGTCTGGCCCATCGTGCCCATCAGCACCGGCAGGGCGAGGATGGCGCGGCACGCCGCACCACCGTTGGCGTTGCGCTCCTGGCCCCAGCCATAGCGCAGCAGCGTGAGCGGTGTGGCGGCCCACCAGTCGGCGAGCTGCTCGATGTCGGCGGCCGCGATGCCGCACACCTGTGCCGCCCGCTCGCACGTCCACTCGGCAGCGGCGGCGAGGAACTCGTCGACACCCGTGGCGTGCTGGCGGGCGAAGTCGAACCGGATCTCGCCGCGCTGCTGCCACCGGTTGGCGATCGCGTAGGCGAGCACGGCGTCGGTGCCGGGCAGCACGGCCAGGTGCAGGTCGGCCCGGGCCGCCACGCCGGTGCGGCGCGGGTCGATGACCACGACCTTGGCACCGCGCTGCGCTGCCTGCTGCACGAGCGGGGCGAAGTGGGTGTTGCTGACCGTCGGGTTGGCACCCCACACCACGATGAGGTCGCTGTGCACCGCATCGCGCGGGTCGGTCGAGTTCATGTCGCCGAACACGCTGTCCCACGACATCGAGTTGGTGTGTGCACAGATGGTGTGCTCGATCACCGTCGCCCGGATGACGGAGAAGAACGCCTCGCTGATGCTCGCCTTCTCGACACCGGCCGCCGACGAGTTGTAGGTGAACGCCGCGATCGCGTCCCCACCGGCACGGTCGAGCGCGGCGCGCATGCGGTCGCCGATCAGTCCGATCGCCTCGTCCCACGTGGCCGGCCGGAACTCGCCCGAGCCCTTCGCCCCGGTGCGCACCAGTGGCGTCAGCACACGCTCGGGCGCGTACACGCGCTGTGCGTACTTCTTGACCTTCGAGCAGATCCACCCGTCGGTGTAGTCGTGCACGGGAGAGGCATCGACCTTGATGATGCGCCCGTCGCGCACGGTGACGGCGAGCGAGCAGCCGTCGGGGCAGTCGAGCGTGCACGCGGTGTGCAGGACCTGCTCGGTGGGGTTGGCGTGGGACGCGGACGTGCTGGGATCGCTGTCGACGGCGGTCATGCCGTGGGGTCTACCACGTTCACCGCCGACAACTCCCCCGCATCGAACGGCGTCAGCACGCTGCCGAAGACGTAATCGGGTTGTTGCTCGGTGTACGCGTTGGCCCAGAACGAGACCCGGTACGTGATGCGGGCCTGAACCAGCACCGTGCCCGGGCCCGGTGGGGTCCACGTGCACGGGCCGTTGACGCCCGGCAGCGACTGCTCGGGCAGCTCGGGCATGGCCGGCACCGACCGCCCGTCGAGCACGGGCGGCACGCCGTACGCGATGCACGGGACCGTGCCGAGGAACGGTGACGACGGCCGCTCGGGGTCGGGCTGGAAGCCCACGGCGAACGACATCGCCACCGGGCGCGCCAGCAGGTACATCGTCCAGCCGCGCCAGGTCACCGACATCGACCGCTGCGCCGTCCACGCCGGAGGCAGCACCGCCAGCCACGTCGGGTAGCGCGTGATGAGGCCACCCCATCGCTCGACCACCGGGTTGGTGAACACCACCGGGCGCACCAGCTGCAGGTGGTCGTACATGAGCGTGAGCTGCGTGCGCGGGTCGATCATCGGGTCGCGCGACCCGACGTCGATGGCACCGAGCAGGTGGTAGACGCTGTCGCAGAAGATGAGGAAGTGGCGCACCGCGTCGTCGAGCGGGCCGATCACCTGCGGGTCGTCGGGTGTGGGCTCGCCGAACGACGGCAGCGTGCCCTCGATGAAGAGCCAACGCTCGCTGTACACCGTCTGGCCGGCCACGTACGGCTCGCCGTTGGACGCCGTGCCGGCGCCGGTGGCGACGAACGAGCACGGTCCGCCGCCGCCCTCGGTGCGGAACACCGACGCCGAAGGGATCGAGTAGTACCGGGACATCCCGCCGTCCGCGTCACGAATGTCGACAGCCCGCGCCCCGTCCACATAGATCGGCGGCGGTCCTGGGTCCGTTCCCACAGCACAGACCGTCGACGCTGGAATCATCAAGACGAATGCGAGCAGGACGGTTACCCGATGCATGCGGCCTCTGTCTCCCCAATCTGGCGAACCATCCATCTGCCATCCACCATCGTGAGGCGAGCGCCGCGTCCCACCTCGCCGACGCCCCACGACGAGCCCTCCGCAAGTGATCCATCACTTTGCAAGAAGACTCCGCCATCGAGCATGCAGTCCATCACCAGCGCCGTCGTGGCTGTCTTCTCGTCGCCAGCCACAGTTGGACGCAACACCACACCGTCGGCAAGGTCGACGTACTCGCCGCGCTGACGCTTTCCCGCGAGCCAGTCGCGGTACGCCGCGCCGCCGTCGGTGTACCAGAGCGCCCAGCCGGGATCGTCGAGCTCGATCGGGTCGACCGAGACCGAGCGGAAGTAGACGAGGCGCGCCTGCAGGTAGGCCTCGATGATCGGGACGTCGTCCTCGCCGAGGGTCCAGGTGATGCCGTGGTCGAGGTCCTCCTCGATCGGCAGGTACACGTAGAGCTGCGGCATCAGCTCGTAGAACAACCCCGCTGTGTCGATGCCGGGGGCGCCGTCCACCCGCCGCCACGGCCCGTCGGGCGACAGCTGCACCGGAACGTCCGGCAACGAGTCGTCGACCGTCGCGGGCGGCACCGTGGTGCTCGCCACGGTCAGCACCGGCGGCCGTGTGGTCACTGTCGTCGCCAGCGTGTCGAGCCCACCGGTCGACACACGCAGCGAACAACCCGCCACCAGCAGGCCGGCCAGCACGACCGCCGCCGCACCCGCCCGATCCCCTCGTCTGTCCATGCCTGCCTCCCGTGCTCCCGCCGCCGTCCCCGCTGCTCTCGGTGGGCGCACCGCTGCCTCGTCGTCGGCAACCAGACGCACGAACCCCCGACGGATGACGCGACTTCGACCAACATTTCGCCGACCCCTGCGCCGACCCGCGCCGATCCCCTCGTCACCCCCACGTCGGACGGGACGCCGACCGACACCCGACCGCCACGCCGGTGCGTCGCATCTGGCAAGGTGAGGGGCGTGACGCTTCTGGACGAGCTCCGTTCCCGCCTGCCCGACGACTGCATCGCGGCAGATCCCGACATCGTGGCGAGCTACGCCCAGGACCACGGCCTGTTCGAGCAGGCCGGCGTCGCCGCCGTGCTCGTGATGCCGCGCACCACCGCCGACGTCGTCGCGTGCATGGCTGCTGCCCGAGCTGTCGGCGCACCGGTCGTCACCCGCGGCGCCGGCACCGGCATCTGCGGTGGCGCCAACGCCGTCGACGGCTGCGTCGTGCTGTCGATGCACCGCATGAACCAGGTGCTCACCATCGACACCGTCAACCGTATGGCCCGTGTGCAACCCGGCGTCATCAACGGCGACCTCAAGCGCGCGGTCGCGGCGCACGGGCTCTTCTACCCACCCGACCCCGCGTCGTTCGAGATGTGCTCGATCGGCGGCAACGTCGCCACCAACGCAGGCGGCCTGTGCTGCGTCCGCTACGGCGTGACGCGCGACTACGTCATCGGACTCGAGGTCGTGCTCGCGACCGGCGAGGTCATCCGGACGGGTCGCCACACCATCAAGAACACGGCAGGACTCGACCTCACCGGCGTGTTCGTCGGCTCGGAGGGTGTGCTCGGCGTCGTGACCGAGGCGACCGTCCGCCTCATCCCCGCGCCACCGCCGCCGTGCACCGCGGTCGCCTACTTCCCCGATCTGGTGTCGGCCGGCCGGGCCATCGTCGAGGTGTTCCGCAACGGCCACGAACCGAGCCTGATGGAGATCGTCGACAACGCGTCGCTGCGGCTCGTGCGCGAGGTGTACCAGATGGACATCGACGCGTCAGCGGCCGCGCTGCTGCTGGTGCAGACGCAGGGGGACAGCGCCGAGTCGTCGATCGAGGGCATCGCATCCCTGTGCACCGCCAACGGCGCGACCGAGGTGTACCACGTCACCGATCCCGCCGAGGGCGACATGTTCATCGAGGTGCGTCGCCGCGTGTGGCCCGCCGCCGAGCAGAGCGGCAAGCAGTTGCTGCCCGAGGACGTCGCGGTGCCGCGCGAGCGGCTGCCCGAGTTGCTCGAGGGCATCGTCGCGATCGGCGAGCAGCGGCGCATGGTGATCCCCACGGTCGGCCACGCCGGCGACGGCAACATGCACCCGATCCTCATGTTCGACGGCAACGACCCCGACGCACGCGAGCGGGCACTCGGCGCGTTCGCCGACATGGTCGAGCTCGCGCTCAGCCTCAACGGCACGATCGCCGCCGAGCACGGTGTCGGCAGCCTCAAGCAACGGTTCCTCGAGCGCGAGCTCGACCCGGTGCACCGTGCGGTGCAGCACCGGGTCAAGGCGATGTTCGACCCCGACAACCTGCTGAACCCCGGCAAGGCGATCTGACACCGGCCCGACGAGCGCTACCGGACGCGTCACGTGCGCGGCGACGGTTCAGCGGGCGCGGCGTGGTCGCACGGCGACCGGCGGCATCGCCGTGATCTCGACCGTGTCGACCGGGTCGGCGCCCAGGATCGGGCGGCGGGCCCGGCGGAACGGCAGCATCGACAGGTCGGCCGTCAGCGTGCCGGGCCCGTCACACCGCACGATGTGCGCAGCGAACTTCGCGAAGTCGTTCATGAAGTGCTGCGTGCTCTTCACCACGAGGACCTTGCGCTGCAGCGGGTCGATGCCGTGCTCGCTGAACACGTGACGGCTGAACACCTGCTCGCGCACTGACGTCATCACGACGTCGATGCCCTCGACCCGGATCGCGGCACTTCGCCCGATCGGGTGCGCCGGCTCACCGAGCCCGAAGATCGACTGGACGGCGTCCGTGCGCGTCGACGTGACCTCCGCCACCACGTCGAGCGGGTCGCCGGAGAGCGGCCCGCACTTGCCGCCGATGCGCATCGGCAGTCGGGCACCGATGCCCGCGTCGTGGCACATCCGCACGGCCACCGGGTCCCACAGCATCGCGAGCGCGGTGTCGGTCGCGCCGCGGCGCAGCAATTCGCGCAGCACGAACGTCGAGTCGCTCGATGCCCCGCCGCCCGCGTTGTCGGCGCGATCGGCGAGCACCACCGGCCACGCCGTGGCGGACAGCGCCTCGTCGACCGCCGCCTCGACACCGGGGCCGATCCACGGCTGTGACGTGATGACCGCGAGGAAGTCCTCGGCAACCTCGAGTGCGAGCTGTCGTGCCAGCGCTTCGTCGCCGTCGGTCGTGACGACGACGCCGGTCGACATGTCGGGCTGATCGGATCCCTCGAAGCCGTGCCACGGTGCGACGAGCAGCACGCCCGGCTGCTGCTGCAGATCGGTGAAGCGCTGCACGAACGACCGCATCGGCTCCTCGGTCGTGGGATAGGCGCTCGGCGCGTTGAAGCGGACGGCGGCGGTGACGGGCTGGACTGCGCCACTGCGGATCCGTACGAGTTCGGGCAGCATCTCGGTGGCCCGCCGGCCGAAGTCGGTGTGCGGATACTCGCGGCACGTCACCACGAGGTCGGCCGCGTCGAGCATCCGCGATGACACGTTGGCGTGCAGGTCGAGCAGCACCCCGACCGCCGCGTCCTCGCCCACGATCTCCCTCGCGCGCTGCAGCAGGTCGCCCTCGCAGTCGTCGTCGCGGTCCGACATCTGTGCGCCGTGCATGCACAGCCACACGATGTCGACGGGGTGATCGGCGTGTGCCTCGCGCAGCCCGTCGAGGATGCGCTCGCGCCCGGACTCCCCCACTGCGTGCGGCGCGGGGGCGGACGGCGGGGCATTCG
>JBMSSR010000147.1:0-7437 GCA_049424465.1 Ilumatobacteraceae bacterium | reverse complement strand
CCGCTCCTTCACGTAGTCGAGCGCCGCCTGCAGTGACGCGCGGGCGACCGCCGCACCCGAGATGGCGATCGACAGTCGCTCCTGGGCGAGATTGGTGGTCAGGTACTGGAACCCCTTGCCCTCCTCGCCGAGGAGGTTGCGCGCCGGCACACGGACGTCGTTGAAGAACAGTTCGGCGGTGTCCTGGCTGTGCATGCCGAGCTTGTCGAGGTTGCGGCCACGCTCGAACCCGGGCATGCCCCGCTCGACGACGAGCAGCGACATCCCGGCGTGCCGCTGCGCCGGGTCCGTCTTGCAGACGACCACGACGAGGTCGGCGTTGATGCCGTTGGTGATGAAGGTCTTCGCGCCGTTGAGCACGTACTCGTCGCCGTCACGGACCGCTGTGGTCGACACGCCGGCGAGGTCCGAACCGGCACCCGGCTCGGTCATCGCGATGGCGGTGATCAGCTCGCCCGACGCGATGCCCGGCAGCCAGCGCTGGCGCTGCTCGTCGGTGCAGTACTCGACGAAGTACGGCGTCACGATGTCGTTGTGCAGGGTGACGCCCACCGCAGTGCCGCCGATACCCGCCGCTGCGAACTCCTCGGCGATCACCTGGTTGAAGCGGAAGTCGGTGGTGCCACCGCCGCCGTACTCCTCGGGCACCGCCATGCCGGTGAAGCCGTAGCGACCTGCTGCAGCGAACACCTCGCGGGGCGAAATACCGTCCCTCTCCCAGTCGAGATAGTGCGGCGTGATCTCCTTGGCGACGAACGATGCGAACGACGAGCGGAACGCGTCGTGCTCGTCGGAGAAGTGCGGTGCTGACATGGGCCACACGTTACGGAGTCGCGCCGGACGCCCCGCATCTCGGCACCGTCCGGCCCTTTCGCGCCATGGCACGGCGGCGTTCACTGATCGTGTCGACCCACCGACGTCGACAGGGTTGGGCAGCGGCGGCACCACCGCCGGTTCCCGCCCACCCTCGGGTCCGCCCACCACACCGCCCACCACACCGGTCACCTCACCCAGGAGGCTCACCATGAAGCACGCCACGATCGCCCGCCCCGAACCCGCGATGCGGCTGCCCGACCTGTTCGACATGCGCCGCTGGTTCGACACCGTTCCCAGTTGGTTCGCGCCGTACGAGGCGATCCGCGTCGAGGAGGAACTGCGCGACGACGCGTACGTCGTCCGCGCCGAGGTGCCGGGTATCGACCCGGACGAGGACGCCGAGATCTGGATCGCCGACGGGATGCTGCACATCGAGGTCGAGCGCGAGTGCGAGACCCGTTCGACCGACGGCGACTTCCGGTCCGAGTTCCGCTACGGCTCGTTCGAGCGGGCGATCGCCCTGCCCGAGGGCGTCACCGCCGACGACGTGAAGGCCACGTATGCCGACGGCGTCCTCGAGGTGCGCCTGCCCAAGCGCGCCGTCGAGTCGCACCGCTCGACCGTGCCGATCACCAAGGGCTGAGGCGGTCTCGGTGAACATCCACGCACGCGTCGGTGACGGCATCCAGGTCGACTCGATGGAGCTCGGTCACCCACCGCGCAAGGGCGAGGTCATCGCCGTGATGGGCGACGGCGACATCCAGCACTACTTGGTCAGGTGGGACGACGGCCGCGAGTCGTACTTCTATCCGGGCACCACGAGCCACGTCGTCCACACCGCGCACCGCGACGGCACCACGGCTGTCGAGCACGCGCACACGCGGGACATCGAGATGGCCCAGCACCCGGCAGCTGCCGCCGTCACGAGACGAACGTGATGCGGTCGACGTTGAGGTTGTAGCCCGAACTCGACGCGTTGCGCCCGACAACCGTGAACCGGAGGTACTTCGTGCCACCGGTGGCGAACACCGACTTGGCCGAGAACGTGCCGATCGAGCCGAACACGATGCTCGACCGGTACTCGTCCTTCGAGGTGTCGACAGAGATGTACGGGCCGGCGAGCGAGTCGGCCACGGCGAACTGCAGAACGCCGCGGTCGCCCATCATCTTCGCGGTGATGGTGACGGCATACGACCCCGCTGCCGGTACCGAGAGCCGCAGCGTCACGTAGTCGCCCACAGCATTCGCGCGGAACAGCAGGCTCTTGCCGCCCGATGCCTGACTGTCGCTCTTGACCGCGGTGGCGTCGCCCGACGACGCCGTGATGACGAGCGACTCTGCCTCGGCCGTGACGGTCGTGCTGGCGGGTGGCACGGTGGTGGTGGTCGTCGTGGTCGTCGCAGGCACGGTCGTGGTCGTGGTCGCTGGCACGGTGGTGGTGGACGGCGGGGTGACCGTCGGCGACAGCACGACGAGCGACGGCCCGGTTGCTGCCTCGCGCGAGGTGATGCGCAGGCCCGCCGACTGGGTATCGCCGGCGACGAGGTCGCTGAGGCGGACGTTCCACCGGTGGTCCTGCACGATGAGGAACGACGCAGCGCCATCGGTCTGCGACCGCACGAAGTCGGTGACGTCGGTGAACCGCTGTTGGTACGACGTCGATGCCGCCATCAGCTGGCCGAGGACGAGGGTGCGCGAACCCTGTGCTGCCACCACGTTGTTCGCGATGAGGTTGCCTGCCGCCACGTTCTGCTCGAGCGTGCTGGTGAGCGACGAGAAGGTCGTGGTGCCCTCGGCCCACGAGTCATCGGACATGCCGTACACGTGGGCCTGGGTCGGTGTCGTACCAGCCGTCGTCGACACGTTCGTCGCCAACAGGACGCGGGCGCCTGCCGGGAGCGGCGACACGAGCGGGAACCGCAGCACTGCGACGCGCCGACCGTTCACCGTGCCGTCGGCCCTCGCCACGAGAGGGTTCGCCGTACCGCCGGTCGTCGTACGACCTGTGCCGTCGGCCAGCGCAGCGTCTGCGCTCGCCGCCACCGTCGCCCGGTTGACGAGCCCACTGTGCACGGTGACGAGCCACACCGACTGAGCCGGCATCGTGCCGGCGGTGACGCGACCGCCGGACACGCTGGCGAGCGCGGTGACACCGCCGCGACTCGTGCCGCTGACCTCCTCG
Source organism: Ilumatobacteraceae bacterium (assembly GCA_049424465.1). GTDB lineage: Bacteria > Actinomycetota > Acidimicrobiia > Acidimicrobiales > Ilumatobacteraceae > UBA668. Next base: position 4,439 of record JBMSSR010000147.1, on the reverse strand, counting down.
ACGGTGACGGCACTGCCGTCGGTGATCCCGAGCGCCGCAACATCGAGGTCGACCGTCGCGGTCGTCGTCGCCGTGTTCGCGACGAAGACGTGCACTGCACCACTGCCGGGGTCACGCGTCGCCTGCACGGCGACCGACGAACCGAGCGTGCTCGTGGTACCGAGCCGCGGCCACTTCGAGCCACTCGCCTTCAGGAACAGGCGGTACACCTCGGCCGTACCGGCGGCACCTCCGTAGTCATTGACGCCCGAGGTCGAGTTGTCGACGTAGTGCGTGCCGTTCTTCGCGACCGGATAGGTGCCGGTCCGCTCGGTCATGCCGAACTTGAACAGGTACAGCTGCGAGGCGCCGCGTTCGGCGAGCGCGACGCTCACCGCACCGAGTGCCGAGTAGTCGGACGGTGAGTCACCGTTCTCGGTCCGCACGTCGTAGTTCGCGCCGGTGCGCACATTGAACTCGGTGAGCGCCATCGGCAGGCCGGCCGCACCGACGTCGGCCACGATCTTGGCACGCAGCGCGTCGTAGTCGGTGCGGTAGTCAGCGGCACTGGTGGTGTACTTCTGGTAGTTGTACACGTCGAAGTTGGCCCAGCCGGCCGGTGCCACGGCGCCCCAGCGGTCCAGTCCGCGCTGCGCGACCGCAAGGTCACCCCAGTAGTCACCGTTCGCGTAGTCGTCGTACTTGGTGGCACCGTTGGCGGTATTCGGCGCGAAGACATCGACGTTGACCGACCTGCCGTATCGGGCGTTCATGTCAGCGACCGCCGACTGGATCGCGTCGGACGCGACCCGAAGTCGCCTCGCCCAGTTCTCGACGCTGATGGCCGGCGACCAGCCGTTCGGCTCGTTGAACATGCTGTACCGCGCGACGCCGTAGTCGCGCGACAGCAGGAATGCCTGCGCGTAGTAGTGCTGCCACAGTTCCCACGCGTTGGCGAAGTCGTCGGTATCGGCGAGCGGGAACCTGGACGGTGACGCAGTGATGTTGACGAGGATGTCGACGCCCATCGACCGCAGGGCAGGGAACCACGACGCGACAGCGAACCGATTGTTGCCGGTCGCCACCTGACCGTACGCGGTGGTGAACGACGACCACTGGACGTACTGGGGGTCGAGTGACGAGGCCGGGTTGGCGACGTTGGCCCGGATCGCGGTTCGCCGCTGGTCGAACGACGACTGCGACGTCACGCCGTCCCCGACGCCGGCGATGTCGTCGGTGCCCTCGATGTCACTCGCTGACAGGAAGACTCGGGCTGCCCGTGCACCCGAGTAGCGCCACCAGTCGGCCGCGTTCGAGCCGGCCATCCCGTGCGCGATGTTGTAGCCGAGCACGTCGGGTGTCGTGCCCACGACCTCGGTGCCGACCGTGATCGCTGCGGTCGCCGCATTGGTCGACGTCACTGCAACCGGGGCGACGAGTGCCACGACGAGCACCGCAGCAGCGGCGAGCAGTCGACGGGTGGTGCGATCGACAGGCATATGAGAATGGTATCGGTGGGTCACCAGCGGATCTTGAGCCACCCCGGTCACCCACCGGCGGCCCTGGCTGTTCGTGTCGCCGGACGCGAAGAGCCCTCGGTACTGTGCGCACACGGCCCCGCCCGGGGCACGACGTGGAGGCGACGATGACCGAACCGGTGAGCAACTGGGCGACCGACTACGACGTCCTCGACCCCGACTACGTCGCCAATCCGTTCCCGGTGTGGGACGAGTTGCGCACCAGCTGTCCCGTGGCGCACACCGACCGCTGGGGCGGCAGCTGGATGCCCACGACGTATGCCGACGTCACTGCGATGGCCCACGACATCGAGCACTTCAGTTCGCGGCGCGTCGGCGTCATCCCGCCGCAGATCGACCCGTCGACCGGCGCGGCGCAGCCGGACCTCCTGCCGGGTGGCCTGCCGCCCATCTCGGCCGACCCCCCGCTGCACACCTGGACCAGGCGACTCCTGCTGCCGTGGTTCTCGCCCGCCCGCGTCGGTGTCTACGAGACCTCCACCCGCGAGCTGTGCCAGCGCCTCATCGACGGGTTCGCTGCCGACGGCCGCGTCGATGCCGCCGCCGACTACGCGCAGCAGATCCCCGTGCGCATCATCGGGATGGTCCTCGGCGTGCCCGACGACATGAGCGACACCTTCACCGGGTGGGTGCGCGACATCCTCGAGTTCGCCCACGACAACGACCGGCGTATTCCTGCGGTGCAGGCACTCGTCGCCTACTTCAACAGCGAGATCGAGCAACGACGCCACGGCAGCGGCGACGACCTGATCACCACCCTGTTGCACACCGAGGTCGACGGCCACCCTGTCGCCGACATGCACGTCCTCGGCACGGCAGCACTCACCCTCATCGCCGGTGTCGACACGACGTGGTCGGCGATCGGCTCGGCGCTGTGGCACCTCGCGACTCAACCCGACGACCAGCGACGCCTGCGCACCGAGCCCGGCCTCATGCCGACCGCGATCGAGGAACTACTGCGCGCCTACTCGCCCGTCACGATGGCACGCATCGTCACCACCGACGTCGACTACAACGGCTGTCCGATGCACGAGGGTGATCGTGTGCTGATGAACTTCCCTGCCGCCAACCGCGACCCGGCGCAGTTCCCCGATGCCGACACCGTCATCCTCGACCGCGAGGCCAACCGACACGTGGCGTTCGGCTCGGGAATCCACCGCTGCGCCGGTTCGAACCTCGCACGGATGGAGCTGCGCGTCGCGATCCAGGAGTTCCTCGCACGCATTCCCGACTTCTCGCTCGACCCGGTGGGCACCGTCACGTGGGCGGGCGGCCAGGTCCGCGGCCCGCGCCAACTGCCCGTCGTGTTCTGACCCGACCGGTCGCGCCGACCGGCGCTACTGCGTGTGTCCTGCACGACGCGACGGCGTCGCGCCGAACAGCACGAACAGCGCGGCGAGACCCACGTACGCGCCGACGAACACGGTGAACGGCATGGTCGACCCGTTGAACGAACCGTTGGCGAGGCTCGCGAGCAACGACCCACCGGCGGTGGACACCGTCGACACGATCGCTGCCGCGGTACCTGCCACGTGCGCGAGCGGGCTGAGCGCCGCCGTGTTGCAATTGGTGATGAGTCCCTGCACCGACGCCACGACAAGGCCGACGAGCACCGAGAAGACGATGAAGTTCGGCCGGCCGCCGGTGGCCACCGCCACCCCGACGAAGACCGCGGCGAGCCCGGTGCCGACGACGGCCATCCGCCGCACCAGCGCAGTGAGACCGAGTCGTCGCACGAGCCGCGCATTGTTGAGCGAGCTCACGGCGAAGAGCACACCGATCGCGCCGAAGAACAGCGGGAACCACCTGCCGTGGTCGTAGACGTCCTCGACGATCACCTCCGACCCTGCGATGTACACGTAGAGCACGCCGAGCAGGAACGTCACGGCGAGCGTGTAACTCATCGACTGACGGTGCCCCACCACTTCTCGTGCAGCGCGGCCGATCGCCCGCCAGGTGAACGGTCGTCGATGCTCGGCTGCGTGCGTCTCGGGCAGACGACGCGCCCACACCATCAGGAGCGCCGCGACGAGCGCAGGGATCCAGAACACCGCTCGCCACGGCAGGGCCGTCAGCAGGAGCGCCGAGACGCTGGGCGCGAGGATCGGCACGAGCAGGAACACCGCCATGATCATCGAGAGCGCGTGCGCCATTGCATCACCCTCGAAGCGGTCGCGAATCATCGCCATGCACAGCGTGCGGGTACTGGCGCTGCCGAGTCCCCACACGAACCGGGCGACGACGAGCAGTCCCCACGTCGGTGCGATCGCGGCGAGCACTGCGCTGACCACGTACAGCACGAGGCCGATGAAGAGCGGGGGACGCCTGCCGTATCGGTCGGACAGGGGCCCGTAGAACCACGGGCCCACCGCCATCCCGAGGAAGAACACCGTGACGAGGGTGCCGACCGTGGTGGCGTCGGGGCTCATCCCGAACTCGGCACGGATGTCGGGGAAAGCAGGCAGCGAGAAATCGATGGCGAGCGCCGAGGTCGCCATCAGCGCGGTCACCAGGGCGAGGAACTCCCGCCGACCGGCGGTCGGACGCCCTGCCACGACGACATCCGCGCTCGTGGGGGCGGCAGCATCGTCGATCACCAGCGAAGCGTACGCAGTCACACAGGGTGGCGCGCAGTTCTCGCGACGTGCTTGCCTCACCCGCTCCGACAAGGACCCGACAAGACCGATGTTCATTCCACGTCAACTCGCCGTCCGGCACTGGTCAAGTTCGGCCGACGACTGGTAGGTTCCGCCATGTAACTAGGTGAGGCGATGACCCCACGGACGATCCAGCTTGGTCGCCGAGTCCGTGGGCAGCCAATGGCGAAACCGACGCCTGTTCGATGACATCGCGGCACACGCCGCAATGAGCAGGGAGACATCATGAACAGGGGAGTTCAACTCCGCCGCCTCGGCATCGCCG
>JBMSSR010000146.1:0-7504 GCA_049424465.1 Ilumatobacteraceae bacterium | reverse complement strand
CACCGACGAGTACGACCCGGTGAGGAGGCCGACGAGCAGCGCCAGCGCGAACTCGCGCAGCGTGATGGCACCCAGGATGCCCGAACCGAGCACGAGCAGCGACAGCACGGGCAGCACGGCGGCGAGCGACGTGTTGAGCGAGCGCATCAGTACCTGGTTCATCGAGACGTTGAGGACGTCGGCATACGGCACGCGCGAGCCCGAATACCGGCCTTGGTTCTCCTGCACCTTGTCGAACACGACGATGGTGTCGTACAGCGAGAACCCCAGGATGGTGAGGAACGCGACGACCGTCGCCGGGGTGACCTCGAACCCGAGGACCGAGTACACACCGACGCTGATGGCCACGTCGTGGACCATCGCCACGATGGCGGCGATCGCCATCTCCCACTCGAGGCGCCACGTGATGAACAGTGCGACCAGGACGAGGAACACGAGGAGGGCACGAACGGCCTTGCCGGTGATCGTGCGGCCCCACGTGCTGCTCACGGACGTGGTACTCACCGCATCGGTGGTCAGGCCCACCTCATCGGCGAAGGACTTCTGCACCGCCTGGCGCACCTCATCGGTCTGGTCGCTCACCTGCACCTCGAGCGTGCGCAGGCCGGTGTCCTTGTTGACGAGCTCCTGCACCTTGGCGTTCGTGCCGTCGATGTCGTTCTCGTCGAGGATCGCCCGGGCCCGGGCCTCGGTGAGCGTCTCGCTCTCGACGGACCACACCACACCGCCCTTGAAGTCGAGACTGAGGGTGAGACCGCTGGTGAACAGCGAGCCGATCGTGATCACCACGAGGGCGATCGACAGGCCGAGGCCGAGCCAGCGCCGGCCGTAGAAGTCGACGGCGGTCTCGCCGTGGTAGAGGCGACCGAGCGGGCCCCTGCGCGACCGCACGGCACTGGTCTCGAGGACGTCGTCGATGTCGATGGTCACGCCACACCTCCGGCAGCCGCTACTTCGATACCCATCACCTTGCGACGCTCCATCCACTTGGTGCGTGCGAGCAGCAGCACCACCGGACGGGTGAAGAAGTAGGCGACGATCAGGTCGGTGAGCGTGGACAGGCCGAGGAAGAAGGCGAAGCCGCGCACTGCGCCGACCGTCAGGTACCACAGCACCAGGGCGCCGATGAGCGACACCAGGTCGGCAACGACGATGGTGCGCCACGCGTTGGTGAAACCGCGCTGGGCGCTGTTGCGCATCGTCTTGCCGGACTTGACCTCGTCCTTCAGGCGCTCGAAGAACACCACGTACGAGTCGACCGTCACGCCGACCGACACGATGATGCCGGCGATACCCGACAGCGACAGGGCGAGGCCCTGGGTGCGCGACAGCATCGACACCACTGCGTACAGCAGGGACGCCGAGACCGTGAGGCCGACCGCCACGATGACGCCGAGCAGTCGGTAGTAGAACATCATGAAGAGCAGCACGAGCAGCACGCCGACGAGGCCCGAGATCATCGCTGCGCGCAGTGAGTCCTCGCCGAGCGACGGCGACACGCTCTGCACCGCCTCGAGCTGCAGCTGCACAGGGAGCGAACCGCTGTTGATGACCTCGGCGAGCGCCGAGGCCTCGTCCTGGGTGAAGTCGCCACTGATCTGCACGCCGCCCGAGAAGTAGGGCTCGTTCATCTTCGGGTTCGACTGGATGATGCCGTCGAGCTCGATCGCGAGCTGCCCGGTGGAGCACTCGGTCGACTCGTTGTAACAGGCCGACGCGAGTTGGTTCCAGGTGTCGCGGCCACCGTTCTCGTCATTGAGGTCGACGGTGACGCCCCACCCGTTGTCGAGCACCGCTGCCTGCGCATTGTCGGTGAACACCTCGCCGGAGCCCTCGATCGGATCGGCGCCGTCGGGGTTCCAGGCGGGACCGACCGGGCAGTAGACGTTGGTGCCCTTGACCTGCAGGTACTGCTGACCGTAGGGATTGCTCTCCTGGATCGGCACGCCGTTCTCGTCGACCGGACCGGCCTCGGTGGTCGTGGTCGTGCCACCCGTGGTGTCGCCCGTCGTGGTGTCGGGCACCGTCGAGTCGGGGCTCGTGGTGTCGGGTGACGACGTGCCCGTGACCGTCGACGTGGTCGCGCCGGAGGTCGATCCCAGCAGCGGGACGGTCGTGTTGGTGCTGGTGACCGATCGACTCGGACCCGGGGCCGCGGTCGTGGCCGTGGTGTCGGCGGTCGGTGTGCTCGTGGCCGTGGTGGTCTCGGGTGACGTCGACCCGGGGGTCGTCGAACCGGGAGTGGTCGAGTCGGTCGGCACGTCGGTGGTGTCGGTCGTCTCCCCCGGCGGCGTCACCTCCTGGCAGTCGCCGATGATCGGGCGGAGGTACACCTTGCCGGTCACCTGCACCAGGTCGACCGCCTGCTGCTGGTTCTTCACGCCCGGCAGGTTGACGACGATGGTGTCGCCCTGGCTGAGGATCTCGGGCTCGGCGACGCCGAGGGCGTCGACACGGTCGCGGATGCGCTCGACCGCCAGCGCCATGCTCTCGGTGTTGTAGTCGGTGCCCTGCTTGACGCGCTGGGTGACCGAGATGCCGCCCTGCAGGTCGAGGCCGAGCGCCGGCTTGGTGCCGGTGGCGGCAACGGCGACGAACCCGCCGTACGCCAGCACGATGATGCCGATCAACGGCACGAGCAGCTTGCGACGCACCGGGATCAGTTGCTCTCGTCGGCTGCCGGGGCGTCGATCGGCGTGGCCTTGCCCGAGCCGTCGTCGATCGGCGTGGCGGTGTCGCCCTTGCTGGTGTCGACCTTGCGCTGGATGGCGGCACGGGCGATGCGGATCTGGACGTCGTCGTCGATCTCGAGCCAGGCGATGTCACCGTCGATCTCGGTGATGAAGCCGTAGAGACCCGAGGTCGTCATGACCTCGTCACCCACCTGCACGGACTGCTGCATCGCCACCTGCTCGCGCTGGCGCTTGCGCTGCGGGCGGATCAGCAGGAAATACATGCCGACCGGGATCAGCAGGAAGACCAGCAGGCTGGTGATGCTCGATCCGGTCGAGGTCTGGGCAGTCGAGGCGAGGGAGGCAGGATGCACGGCGGGCGAGTCTACCCGTCCACGGGCGCCGGAGCGGGCGTCACCCCCAGACGGACAACACGTCCCGCCGGAGGGTGTCGAAGGTCCCGGCGGCGATGGCCGAACGCATCCTGTCCATCAGGGCGAGCGTCCAGGCGATGTTGTGGATGCTCACCAGTCGGCTGGCGGTCGGCTCGCCCACCTGGAACAGGTGCCGGAGGTAGCCCCGGGTGTGCCGGGCGCACACCTCGCAGCCGCATGCCGGGTCGATCGGCTCGTCGCTGTCGGCGTAGCGGGCGGCCTTGACGTGCACCTTGCCGGCGTCGGTCAGTGCCGTGCCGTGCCGGCCGATGCGGGTCTGCATCACGCAGTCGAACTGGTCCACACCGAGGCCGACGGCCTCGACGAGGCTGGCGGGGTCGCCCACACCCATCAGGTACCGCGGCCGGTCGGCGGGCAGGTGGGCGAGCGCCGCCGCCAGCGCCGGCAGCATCTCGGCGCGGGTCTCCCCCACGCTGAGGCCGCCGATGCCGTAGCCGTCGAACTCGAGCGCGGCGGTGCGCTGCGCGCTCTCGGCCCGCATCGACTCGCTGATGCCGCCCTGCACGATGCCGAACAGCGCCTGGTCGGGGCGCGAGTGAGCGGTGCGCGCCCGAGCCGCCCATGCCGAGGTGCGTTCGACGGCGAGACGGATGACCTCGGGCGGCGACGGCAACGGTGGGCACACGTCGAGGACCATCTGGATGTCGGCACCGAGGAGTTGCTGCGTGTGTGCCGCGATCTCGGGGGTGAACCGGTGCGTCGAACCGTCGTAGGTGCTGCGGAACGTCACGCCGTCGTCGTCGACCTTCGGCTCGAGCGAGAACACCTGGAACCCACCGGAATCGGTGAGCGTCAGCCCGCCCCACCCGGCGAACGCGCCGAGGCCGCCGAACCGCGCGACCGTCTCGGCGCCGGGGCGCAGCATGAGGTGATACGTGTTGCCCAGCACGATCTGCGCGCCGAGCCGCTCGTAGTCGGATGCCGACAGGTACTTGATCGCTCCGCGGGTACCCACCGGCATGAAGCACGGGGTGCGGTACTCGCCCCGTGCGGTGCGCGCCACACCGGCGCGTGCAGCGCCGTCGAGGGCGACGGTCTCGAACGTGACGGGGTGCATCTACTGGGCCCTCCGGTCGAGCAGCATCGCATCGCCGAAGCTGAGGAAGCGGTATCCCTCGGCGAGCGCGACGTCGTACAGGCGCCGCCACCGAGGGCCGACGAAGGCGTCGATCATCATCAACAGCGTCGTACGCGGCAGGTGGAAGTTGGTCATCAGCAGGTCGACCACCTTCCACTCGTAGGGGCGGTGGATGAACATCCGTGTCCGCCCGTCGGCCGCGCCGAGCGTCGCCGCGCTCTCGAGCGCACGCACGCTCGTGGTGCCGACCGCAACGACGCGGCGGGCGTCACGGCACGCGGCGAGCGTCGCCGCCGGGACGTGATAGCGCTCGCTGTGCATCTGGTGGTCGCGTGGGTCTGCAGCACTCACCGGGCGGAACGTGTCGAGGCCGACCACGAGCTCGACCCGCGCCGTTGCGACGCCGCAGCCCTCCAGCGAGTCGAGCAACGACGGGGTGAAGTGCAGCCCTGCGGTCGGCGCCGCCGCCGCCGCAGGCTCGTTCGCGTAGACGGTCTGGTAGCGCTCGTCGGCCGCGCTGCGTGCAGTGATGTACGGCGGCAGCGGCATCTCGCCGATCCGACCCAGCAGCGCCAACGGGTCGTCGTCGAGCAACGTGACCGTCATGGTGTCGCCGGCCTCGGTCCTCCCGTCGACCCGTACGGCCGGGACCCCGTCGGCGAACAGCAGCTCGCCGGCGCGCATCTTTCGCGCCGGACGCACGAGGCACTCCCACTCGTGGCGGGTCGAGTCGAGGGGCTCGAGCAACAGCACCTCGACCGATCCCCCGGTGTCGCGGTGCAGCCGCAGCCGCGCGGGGATCACCCGGGTGTCGTTGACGACCAGCAGGTCGCCGTCACCGAGGAGGTCGACCAGCTCGCAGACGCGCCGGTGTTCGGGGGCAGCGCTGCCGCGGTCGACGAGCAGGCGCGCCGAATCGCGGGGCTCGACCGGGTGCTGGGCGATGCGCTCGTCGGGCAGCGGGTAGTCGAACTCGTCGAGGCGCACGCGCACGAGGCTACGGCGGCCACCCTCGTCAACAGACGGTGACGCGCAGTGGCGTCAGCCCATCCGCGCCTGCAGGCGACGGTCGAGCGCGTCGAGGAAGTCCTCGGTCGTGAGCCACGGCGAGTCCTTGCTGATGAGCAGCGCGAGATCCTTGGTCATCTCACCGTGCTCGACGGCTTCGATGCACACCTGCTCGAGCGACTTGGCGAACGCCACCACGTCGGGCGTGCCGTCCATCTGCCCGCGGTACGTCAGGCCCTGCGTCCACGCGTAGATGGAGGCGATGGGGTTCGTCGACGTCTTGTTGCCCTTCTGGTGCTCGCGGTAGTGACGCGTCACCGTGCCATGCGCCGCCTCGGCCTCGACCGTCTTGCCGTCAGGGGTCATCAGCACGCTCGTCATCAGGCCGAGCGACCCGAAGCCCTGCGCCACGGTGTCGCTCTGCACGTCGCCGTCGTAGTTCTTGCACGCCCAGACGTAGCCCCCCTCCCACTTCATCGCGCACGCCACCATGTCGTCGATGAGGCGGTGCTCGTAGGTGAGGCCCAGAGCGTCCATCTCGGCCTTGAACTCGTGCTGGTACACGTCCTCGAAGATGTCCTTGAACTGGCCGTCGTAGCCCTTGAGGATCGTGTTCTTGGTGCTGAGGTACACCGGGTAGTTACGCAGGATGCCGTAGCGCAGCGACGCCCGCGCGAAGTCACGGATGCTGTCGTTGAAGTTGTACATACCCATCGCGACGCCGCCGTCGGCGCCGAAGTCGGCGATCGTCATCTCGACCGGCGCACTGCCGTCTGCCGGCACATAGGTCATCGTCACGCGACCAGCGCCGGGAACCTTGTAGTCGGTGGCCTTGTACTGGTCGCCGTGCGCGTGGCGGCCGATGACGATGGGCTTGGTCCAGCCGGGCACGAGCCGCGGGATGTTGCTGATGACGATCGGTTCGCGGAAGATCACGCCACCGAGGATGTTGCGAATCGTGCCGTTGGGGCTCTTCCACATCTTCTTCAGGCCGAACTCCTCGACGCGGGCCTCGTCGGGGGTGATGGTGGCGCACTTGACCGCAACACCGTGCCGCTTGGTGGCATTGGCCGAGTCGATCGTGACCTGGTCGTCGGTCGCATCGCGATGCTCGATGCCGAGGTCGTAGTAGTCGAGCTCGACGTCGAGGTACGGGAGGATGAGCTTGTCCTTGATGAACTGCCAGATGATGCGCGTCATCTCGTCGCCGTCCATCTCGACGATCGGATTCTTGACCTTGATCTTGCTCATCGTGGTGACCTCGTTCGATGCGGGGAAAGATGTCGGCGACCGTCATTCGCTGGTCGACTACTTGTATCCGACTTGTACACCGTAGCCCCGGTGGCGTGGGGCACCCAACCGGGTTCACGCCCCGTGCGGCGGCGGCGCGGGCGTAGTCTCCGCGACGTGTCGACCCTCCATTTCCGGCAGTTCGAGGTCCCCGAGGGCTTCATCGACCTCGGCCTCGGCCAGCCAGACCCTGCGATGTACCCGCGCGAACTGCTGCGCGTCGCCGCCGACGACGTCCTGGCACCGGGGCGGCGTGTCGGCGAGGACTACGAGTTCCTCCAGTACGGCGCCGAGTACGGCGACCGCGAGCACCGCATCGCCCTCGGCGAGTACCTCACCGCCGCGTACGGCACCGAGGTCGATCCCGAACTCGTGATGACGACCAACGGCAACTCGCAGGCGCTCGACCTGGTGTGCACCGTCTTCACGTCTCCCGGTGACGTCGTCATCGTCGAGGAGCCGACGTACTTCCTGGCACGGGGCATCTTCACCGATCACGGCCTCACCGCAGTGGGTGTCCCCAGCGACAGGGACGGGCTCGACACAGAGGCGCTCGCGACGCGCCTCGCCGCACTGCGCAGCGCCGGCACCCCCGCCCGCCTCGTCTACTGCATCCCGGCCTCGCAGAACCCCACCGGGGCCACGATGTCCACCGCCCGCCGCCAGCGACTCGTCGAGCTGGCGGTCGAGTTCGACCTGCTCGTCGTCGCCGACGAGGTGTACCACCTGCTCGAGTACGGCGAGGCCCCGCCACCGCTACCCCTGTCGGCAGCGGTCGGCAGCGGGCGCGTGCTCTCGCTCGGCACGTTCTCCAAGATCCTCTCGCCCGGGCTGCGGCTGGGGTGGGTACATGCGTCAGCCCCACTGCTCGCCCGTCTCGTCGGCTCGGGCATCATCACGAGCGGTGGCGGGCTCAATCCGTTCACCTCGGCGATCGTGACGTCGATCATCCGCAGCGGCGAGCTCGCCCGCAACGTCGACCGCCTGCGCGCCGAGTACCG
>JBMSSR010000145.1:0-7564 GCA_049424465.1 Ilumatobacteraceae bacterium | reverse complement strand
TGGTGTCGAAGTCGCCCTTGCCGATCTTGGGACGGAACTTGACTTCCTTGATCGAGACCTGCACGGTCTTCTTCCGCGACTCCTTGGCCTTCTGGCTCTCCTCGTAGCGGAACTTGCCGTAGTCCATGATCCGGCACACCGGGGGCGTCGCCAAGGGAGCGACCTCGACGAGGTCGAGATCGATCTGGCGCGCCATGGTGAGCGCCTCGGGCAGTGGCTTGATACCGAGCTGATCGCCGTCGGGACCGATGAGGCGAACCTCACGTGCCCTGATGCGCTCGTTGTACCGGTGCTCTGGTTGCTGCGGCGGTGCTATGGCTGCTCACTCCTGTGCAATGGGTGTGTCCCCTCCTGTGTCGGGCGTGCGAAGCCACCAAACACCACGGGGCACACCGCCACGGGCGGCATGCTACGCAATGGAGATGACCCGGACGCACCATCGGTGTCACTCACACCGACGTGGCCGGGTGGGGACGGAACGAGCCGCCCCACTTCGCCTCAGTTGTCGGCTCGCTAGGGTACCAGCCGTGGCAGACGACGACACCCCCGACTCCCTGTCCGACGAGCTCGACGACCTCGGCGCCGACACCCTGCGCGCCCTCGACGAGGCCCGTCGGCGGCTCGGCGACGTGCCGGCCGACGTCGTGGTGACCAACCACGTGATGGGTCTCTACGAGCTCGCCGCCATCCACCTGAGCGCCCAGCCGGCACGTCTGGGTGACGCCGTGCTGGCGATCGATGCCATGGCCTGCCTGGTGGAGGGACTCGGCGATCGCCTCGGTGCAGAGGCGTCCCTGATGCGCGAGGCCTTGTCGAACATCCGCCTCGCATTCGTCCAGATCAAGGGCGCCGGCTGAACCTGCCGTAGCGGGCAGAGCGAACCCGTCCACCCGCGACCACCACCCCCTCAGCGCGCAGGCGCGCCGCCTGTTCGTGTTCGAGGCCGGGCACCAGTCGCCCACTGGCCGTGACGACCCGCCACCACGGCAGGTCCGGTTCGGTGGTGGTCGCCAGCAGTCGGCCCACCAGTCGCGACTGGCGGGCGAATCCCGCATCGTCACCGATGTCGCCGTACGAGACGACCTCGCCCTCGCGCAACAGTCGCACGACGTCCAGGATGCGGCGGTCGCGGTCGACGCTCACCTCGACCTCAGTCGGGAGCGACGGCTGCGGCCTGCAGGTGGCCGAACTTGGCGACCACGCCGAATCTCACCCGAGCGCCGACGGCGATCTCGCGCGACCCGTCCGCGATCTCGATGCAGTGGAACGGCCACACCGCTCCGCTGTCGACGCGCACCGTCCCGAGGCCGACCGCCCGGTCGAACTCGACCACCACGCCGCACAGGGACTCGTCGGCAGCGCTCATGGTTGCGCCCGTGTCCCGGTCGAGCCGTCGACGATGGCCAGCACCTGCGCTCGTGAGGACCGTTGCTGCACAGCGACACGCTAGCGAGACGGACCGCGGTACCGCCGTGTCGCACACCGGTCGGGGCGTCGACGGCGCGTCAGTGGGACGTCGGCGCCTCGGCCAGCAGACGAACCGCGTGCGGGAGCACATCGATCACCGCCGCCAGTTGCTCGACGCAACCCTTGGGCGAGCCCGGCGTGTTGAGGATGACTGCCGAACCCCTGACGCCGGCCACGCCCCGCGACAGACGACCGAGCGGGTTCACGAGGCGCATCGCCTCCGCGAGGCCGGGCGCCTCCCGCTCGATGACGGCACGGGTGCCCTCCGGAGTCTCGTCACGCGGCGCGAACCCTGTTCCCCCGGTCGACACCACGACCCCGCTGAACCCGTCGCACAGTCGCCGGAGCGCGTCAGCCACCGACGCGGCACCATCGGCGACGACCTCTGTCGCCACGACGTCGAATCCGTGCGCAGCAAGAAGCTCGACGAGGGCGACGCCGCTCGCGTCAGTGCGAGTGCCGGCGACGACACCGTCGCTGACCGTCAACACCTTTGCCTGAAGGCCGTGCTCGCTCATGACGACCGACGGTAGCGGAGCAGCACCATGCCATCGGTCCCTGCGTCGTGCGGCAGGAGTCGCCAGCCGACGCCGAAGGGGCGCCACGAGCCCACGGCAGGCGGCTCGGGGAGGGGCTCGAGGAAGTCGGGCACCGAGTGGTCGACCGACTCGGCAGCAGTGAGCGTGCACACCGAGTACACGAACGTGCCGCCAATACGCACCAGCGGTGCACAGTGGTCGATCATCTGCTGCTGCAGTCCGACGAGACCCTCGAGGTCGGTGGCGGTGACGCGCCAGCGGGCGTCGGCACGGCGTCGCAGCGTGCCGAGTCCGCTGCACGGCGCGTCGAGCAGGACCGCGTCCACCGAGCCCGGTGTGAACGGCGGCGCGGTCGCGTCGGCGACGACCGTCGACACCGTGGTCGCCCCGAGGCGGGCGACATTCGACGCGATGAGCCGGGCGCGGTGCGGCCGCACGTCCGCGGCGACCACGACGGCTCCTGCTGCTGCGAGCGCCGTCGCCTTGCCGCCGGGCGCAGCACACAGGTCGAGCACCACACCACCGGGCACGACAGGCACCGCCGCTGCCACCCATTGCGATGCGAGGTCCTGCACGTAGCCGTCGTCGCGCTCGGTCGCCGAGGGCGGTGCGTCCATCGCCTCGAGCGACGCCATCGCGTCGTCGTGGCCGAGCTCGGCAACGAGGCGATCGACGATCCAGTCGGGGTAGCTGAGCCGCTCGGCGTCGGATGACCACACCATCGGTGTCGCGGCGACACGACGCAGGATTGCGTTGACGAACGGCCGAGCGCGCCGCGGTGCAAGGTCGACCGTTGCGCTGACCGCGGCATGGGGGGCGACATCGGCGAACTCGAGCTGGTACGCCCCGAGCCGCAGGAGCGTCCGGATCCGTGGCTCGGGCTCTGTCATGACGAAGCGGTCGACGAGCGCGTCGCAGGCGCGTCGGCGACGGGTCGTGCCGTACACCAGGTCGGTCGCGAACCTCCGGTCGCGCTCGTCGAGCCCAGAGCGCTCGAGCGTCGGCGCGAGCAGCAGGTTGGCGTAGGCACCCTCGTGATCGATGCGCTCGAGGCAGGAGAGCGCCACCGCGCGCGCCGTGGTCGTCACGCGAACCGCTCGCCCGGAGACGGCCGCGCACCGCGTTCGAACTCGCCGATGGTCATCGGGCCGCGACCCTCGGGCTGGACGCGGACGATGCGGACACCGTCGACCGGCACCTCGAGCGCCGTGCCGACCGTCGTCTCGAGTGCCGAGTCGAGAATCCGTACCCGACGCCCTCGGAAGGTGGTCCATGCTCCGCCGACGCGCACCACCCGATCGATGTGTTCAGCGGGCTGTGACCAGTCGAGGCGCAGGTCGGCGCCCGTGATCTTCGCGGCATAGACGGGTTCGCCCACCTGCGGCGAACCCGCATCGAGTTCGCGCGCCAGGGTCTGTACGAGCAGGGCGCTCCCGCGGTCGACCAAGCGGGCACGCAGTGCGGCGGCCGTGTCGCGCGGACCGATCGGCTCGACGTCGCTCGCGAGCACTGGACCTGCGTCGAGCGCCTCGACGACCCGCATGATGCACACGCCGGTCTCCCGGTCCCCTGCGAGCAGGGCCCGCTCGACAGGTGCCGCCCCGCGCCAGCGCGGCAGCAGCGAGAAGTGCAGGTTGACCATCGGCACACCGGACGGTGGCTCGAGGAGCGCCCGCGGGATGATGCGGCCGTAGGCGACGACGACGCCGAGGTCGGCTCGAGCGCCGGACACATCGGCGAGGTCGTGCGACACGCGGAGACCGAGTTCGGCAGCAACGGCCTTGACCGGGCTCGGCGACAGGTCTCCCCCGCGACCGCGACGCTTGTCGGTGCGTGTGACGACGAGGACGACCTCGTGTCCGGCGTCGACGAGTGCCAGCAGCGGCGGCACGGCCATCTCGGGAGTACCGAGGTAGACGAGGCGACGCGGCGTCATGCGCAGCGGCTGCCGACGTGCGTCACGACAGGCGGAGACGCCGGCGCTCGCCGCGGCCTGACGGTGTCTCCTGCATGCGCCGGTACTCGGCCATCGCTTCCTTGCGCTGCTCGGGCGACATCCGGTCGAACATGAGCACGCCGTTGAGATGATCGATCTCGTGCTGGAACATGCGGCCCATCAGCTCGTCAGCCTCGAGCTCGATCTCCTCGCCCTCGACGGACAGGCCGCGGACGAGCACGTGATTCGGTCGGAGGATGTCGACGTAGAGGTCGGGGATGCTGAGGCACCCCTCGCTGTACACGAACTCTCCCGCGCTCTCGACCACGACCGGGTTGATGATGGCCATCGGCACATCGTCGATGTCCCACACCACGACCTGCTTCTGCACGCCGATCTGCGGTGCGGCCAGCGCGATCCCCGAATCCGATTCGTACAGGGTGTCGAACATCGTGTCGACCAGACGGGCAACCTTGCCGTCGACCTCGGAGACCGACAGCGCCTGAGTGCGCAGCACTGGGTCGCCGAACGTCCGGATCTTCTGGGCCATGTCTGCAAGGCTACCGAGCGGTGAGTACGCCGCCCTCGCACTACTTCGACGACGACCCCGACGTCCCCTCTGCACCGCAGCAGATCGACCTCGTCCTGCCCGACGGTCGGCTGCACCTGACGACCGACCGGGGTGTCTTCGGTCACGGCCGGGTCGACGCCGGCACCAAGTTCCTCCTGCTCACCGCACCCCCGCCACCGCCCTCTGGACACGTGCTCGACCTCGGGTGCGGGTACGGCCCCATCGCGCTCACGATGGCACGCCGCTCGCCCGGCGCCACCGTGTGGGCCGTCGATGTGAACGAGCGGGCACGCGACCTGTGTCGGTCGAACGCCGAGCGGAACGGGCTGAGCAACGTCGTCGCCGCCGCCCCGGACGACGTGCCCGTCGAGATCCGATTCGCCGCACTGTGGAGCAACCCCGCCATCCGAATCGGCAAGCCGGCGCTGCACGACATGTTGCTGCGCTGGTTGGCGCGCCTCGACGGTGATGCCTACCTCGTCGTGCACAAGCACCTCGGCAGCGACTCGTTGCAGAGTTGGCTCGACACACAGGGGTACCGCACCGAGCGGCTCGCCACGGCCGGCGGCTACCGCGTGTTGCACAGCCAGCCGGCGGCGCCGCGGTCCTCAGGCCCTCGGCGGGTCGACCTCGACCCGCACTGACGACTCGCGGGGCCGCGGTGTCGCCGCCAGGGCGGTACCGAGCTCGCCCCACGTCGACGCACGCGCCAGCGCACCCTTCGGAGTCGGTGCCCACTCGAGACCGGACGCAGCCGCGACGTCACGCGCGCCCGTGCCCTCGAGCGACGCCAGCGCCGCGAACGGCGGCAGCGAGAGCGCCCGGCGACGGGCCGCATCAAGGGTCGAGATCGCCGAGACGTCGCCGAGCACCAGCGCCCGGATGACCTCGTGGTCGGGGTCGTGGGTCTGCAGCAGCACCAGGCCCCCCTGCGCGGCACGGCCGACCAGACGACCTGCGCGTACCACGAGCGCGACGACGTGCTCGGTGGCGCGGTACCGCGGCGCGAACAGCTCGGCATCGACGTCGAGGAACGCGACGACGTCAGCGCGGCCAGCACGGTGCAGCACGGCCTCGGTGCCCACGAGCACGTCTGCACCCTGCGCCGTCGCCAACTCGCCCTCGCGTGCGGCCGAGTCGCCCGTGACGAGTTCGACCGGCCGGCCGGCTGCCGCCTCGAGCTCGTCCCGCAGCCGCGTCACACCGGGTCGCACGATCGCCATCGCGGTCGCACCACATCGTTGGCACACCACCGGGCGCGAGCGCCCACACCGCGGGCACCCGAGCAGGCCCTCATCGGGTTGCGCGACCGCTGCAGCGCAGTGCTCGCAGCGCTGCAGCGCCCTGCACGACCGGCAGGCGAGGATCCTCGCCCGGCCCGTCGTGTTGAGCACGCACACCACGCGACGAGACGGGTCGCGCAGCAGCTCGATGAGTCGCGACCCGACGATCGACCGTCGCCACGGCTCGACGTCGGCGCGGTCGTCGACCTCGATCGCCGGCCACTCGCCCCCGCTGTGGACCACATTCCCGGCCGACCACTCGAGCGCTGCGACGGTGGGGCACGGCGACACGAGCACGCATGACGCGCCCGATCGTTGCGCCCGCTCGACGAGCACATCGCGTGCATGCCAGGTGGGCGACCGCTCCTCCTGATAGGCCTCGTCGTGCTCGTCGAGGACGACCACCGCGGCGAGACCCGGGCACGGTGCCCACGCAGCAGACCTGCTGCCGACGACGACGTCGACACCACCCGCTGCCGCAGCCCAGTCGTCGGGCAGCACTGCGACCGACAGCCCCTCGCGTCGCAGGCGGACAGCCAGTGCACGCGCTGCGCGGGGCGAGGGGTGGACGGCGATCGTCGGTCCACGGCCGGCTGCCTCGAGCACGATCGGCAACGGATCGGTGAACGGACCGAGGCACCGCACCGACTTCGAAGGCGGTGCGTGACCCGCGGTGTCCCGGCGACGACGGGGCGGCAGGCGGGGCACCATCGACGGCGGTGAGGCGGTACCGAGGAACGGCCGGATCCGGGCGGTCCCCCAGCGCACGGCCGCCCACGCCGCGAGGTCGACGAGTTCCGGCGACGGGCCGACTGACGACCACTTCGTGATCGGTACGAGTCGGGCGGCATCCACGCCAGCACCGTGCTCGTCGGTGAGGTGGACCACCCAACCCCCGACGCGGCGTCCGTGCAGCGGTACCCGGACGAGCGAACCCACGTCGACGGTGCCGACGAGGTCGTCGGGCACGAGATAGTCGAACTGCTTGTCGAGGCCCGACACGTCGGGCACCACCCGCGCCACGACCCGCGACGGATGGCTGACGCGAGTCACGGCCTCGTTCGACATCGGGCGCGCCGCGCCCGGGTCACTTGCCGACAGCCCGCTTGAAGGCGTCGAGCCGGCTGAGCTGCTCCCACGTGAAGTCGGCCTCGTCGCGGCCGAAGTGACCGTAGGCAGCGGTCTTCTTGTAGATCGGCCGCTTGAGCTCGAGGTCGCGCACGATGGCGGCCGGGCGGAGGTCGAACACCGCGCGCACCGCGTTCTCGATCGACGACTCGGACACGGTGGCCGTGCCGAAGGTCTCGACGAGGATGCTCACCGGGTGCGCCATGCCGATTGCGTAGGCAACCTGAACCTCGCACCGGGACGCCGCACCGCTCGCCACCACATGCTTGGCGACCCATCGGGCGGCGTACGCCGCCGAGCGGTCCACCTTGCTCGGGTCCTTCCCGCTGAACGCGCCGCCGCCGTGGCGGCCCCTCCCGCCATAGGTGTCGACGATGATGTTTCGACCGGTGAGGCCGGTGTCGCCGGGCGGACCGCCGATGCCGAACTTGCCGGTCGGGTTGACGAACACCTCGTAGTCATCGTTGGCGAACTGTGCGGGCACGATGGGACGGATGACCTGCTCGATGAGGTCGGGGCGGATGACGGTGTCGCGATCGATACCGTCCTGGTGCTGGGTGCTGATGAGCACCGAGCGGAGCCGCGCCGGCTTGCCGTTCTCGTAGTCGATGGTGACCTGTGTCTTGCCGTCGGGCCGCAG
>JBMSSR010000144.1:0-7709 GCA_049424465.1 Ilumatobacteraceae bacterium | reverse complement strand
GGCTGGTGATGCGCGCCACCTTGACGCCCGAGCCCAGCTCGAGCTCGTAGCGCGTCACGGTGGGGCCGACGGTCTGCCCGACGAGGCGGGTCTCGACGCCGTGCGATGCCAACGACTCGACCAGCATGCGGCCGCGCGCATCGACCTCGGCCTGATTGATCGTCTGGCTCGCGCTGCGGCCGAGATGGTTCATGGGCGGCAGCACCCACTTGCCCTTCTGCGCGCCCGGGCCGAGGTCGAGTTCGGCCTGCTCGCCCGGAGCGGCCTCGGCCGGCACCTTGGCGGGTCGCGGCCGTGCGGGCTTGGGTGCCTTGGGGGCGGGCGCGAACTCGTCGTCCGCAGCGAGGTCGTAGGGCGCAACGGTCTCGGTGCGCATCGCCACGGTCGGCGCAGGGGTGGCCGGCCGCTCGTCGAGGTCGGCCTCGCCGTCGTACAGCGTGGGCACCTCGTCAGCGGCTGCGCGACGCGGGCGGCGCAACGACGACAGCGCCGCACCGACGCCTCGGCCGGTGTGACCGGCCATCGTGCGCACCGACGCCTTGCTGATGAACATGACGCCGACGAGCAGTGACGCAGCGAGCACGACGACCGACGCAAGGTCGCGGAGCAGGCTGCGCAGCGGGCCACCCACCGCAGCCCCGAGCAGGCCGCCCGCACCGTCGACCTCGTCCAGGTGGTCGAACACCGAGGTGGGTCCGGCCGCGATGTGCAGCAGACCGAGCACCGCGAAGGTCGTGATGGTCCAGCCGAGGACCAGCCGGAACGGGTGACCACTGCGGCCGCGCCGCACCACGGCAACGCCACCCGCGACCAGCACCGGCGGCAGGACGAAGCGGGCGAGGCCCGTGAACCACCCGACGACCGCCTCGACCCCGGCGCCCAGCGGACCAGCGAGGTCGACGTAGATGGCGAGGCCGAGCAGCACGCCGAGGACGATCAGGCCGATGCCGAGGAACTCGTGCTCGCGACCCTCGACCGCATGCCGCAGTTCGGACGTCGAGGGGTTGTGGCGCGACGTGTCGTCGCCGGCGTCAGGCGAGCGTCGTCCCGACGCTGCTCGGGCCGACGACCGGTCGGTGCCGCGGGGTGGAGTCTCGGGGGCGGGGGCCCGGCCGCCGCGCACCGACGGCTTCGGGGCGACGTCGCCGCCCGAGCGCGCCGACGAAGCGGCCTTCCCGCCGGACGAGCGAGCCGACCCGCCGCCGGCCGACGAGGCACTCGAACCCTTCGACGACGCACGCGACCCACTGGAGGGCGACGCCGACCGGCCGCGTGCCGGTGCCTCGCCACGGTCGTCGCGGCGCGATCGGCGGTTGGAGTCACCCCAGGTTGCCATCGACCCCACGCTAACAAGCGGTCGCGCGCATGTTCGGTCAATCGGCGGGCCGGACCGGCGGCAGCGCCCCGGACGCCGCGGCTCGCACGGTGGGCTCGTCGCCCCGACGGGTGGGCCCCGGTCGGGCGCTCAGGTCGGGTCGACCGACAGCACCGTGCCGGTGCGACTCACCGAGACGTCGAGTCCCCCGCCGCACTGTGCCGACACCAGCACGCCGTACTGCACGTTGCCCTGACCATCACCGTGCACGTAGAACGTCTCGAGCACCGCATCCGGCACGTTGGTACGTACACCCTCGAGCACCGTGTCGGCGTCGAAATCGATCAGGTCGGCCGTGAACGTGCCGCCCGATGCTGCTTGCGCGGTGTCGGACGTCAGCGCGCCGTCGAGGTACAGCCACGGCTGGACCATGGTGCCGCCGTTGAGCGCCACGAACAGGTTGACCAGTCGTGCCGTGGCGTTGATCTCGAAGAACTCGGGCTCGGCGCCCAACTCTGCGCGCAGGGCCTGGACGGCGGGGGCGATGGTGGACAGGTTCGGCAGCTCGTCGTCGGCCTGGGCCGATCCGTCGGGCGTACAGATCGTCACGGTCGGCGACGTGGTGTCCGCCGAACCCTCGCTGCCCGAGCAGCCCGCCAGCAGCAGTGCAGCGATCGCCGCAGGAACGGCGAGACTGCGCCGGGCGGCGCGGCGGGTCATGCCTCCATCACCACGGGCACGATCATCGGGCGCCGCTTGGTGCGGTCGTTGACGAACCGTCCTGCCGCACGACGCACGTCGCGCTCGAGCGACTCGACGTCGCGCACGCCCGACGCAAGCGCACGCTCGACCGCGTCTGCCACGGTGTCGCACGCCTCGTCCAGCAGATCCTCGGCCTCGGGTGCGTACACCCAGCCCCGCGTGATGATCTCGGGCCCGGTCAGCACCTTGCCGGTGGAGATGTCGACGGTGACGACGACCACCACCACGCCCTCCTCGGCCAGCACCTTGCGGTCGCGCAACACGCCCTGGCCGACATCGCCGACGATGCCGTCGACGTACAGGAACCCTGACGGCACACGGCCGACCTGGCTGAGCCCGTCGTCGGACAGCTGCAGGACATCACCGTCGGCGCACACGAGCACCCGGTCGCGGGGCACACCCATGAGCATGCCGAGCTTCGCGTTGGCGATGAGGTGTCGGTACTCGCCGTGGATCGGCACGTACCACTGCGGCGACGTGATGCTGAGGTACGTCTTCAGCTCGTCGGCCTGCGCGTGGCCGGTCGCGTGCACGTCGGCGATGCCGCTGTGCACGACCTCGACACCGGCGCGCAGGAGACCGTCGATGACGCGGTTGACATTGCCCTCGTTCCCGGGGATCGCATGGCTCGAGAGGATGACGGTGTCGTGCTCGCCGACCTTCACCCACTTGTTCTCACCACGTGCGAGCAGGGCCAGCGCCGACATGGGCTCGCCCTGCGACCCCGTGGAGATGACGCACACCTGTGCGGGTGGGTAGCGGTCGATGTCCTCGATGTCGACGAGCGACGCGTCGGGGATGGTGAGGACGCCGAGGTCACGCCCCATGCGCACGTTCTTCTTCATGCTCAGCCCGAGGGTCGCAACGACGCGACCATTGGCGACTGCTGCGTCGACGATCTGCTGGATGCGGTGCAGATGGCTGGCGAAGCTGGCGGTGATGATGCGTCGGCCGGCGTGCTCGGCGAAGAGCTGGCGGAGCACCGAGCCCACGCTGGTCTCGCTGGGCGCGTGACCGTGCTCCTCGGCGTTGGTGCTGTCGGCGAGCAGCACCCTGATGCCGGTCGTCGATGCGATCGCACCGATGCGGGCCAGGTCGGTGCGTCGGCCGTCGACCGGGGTGAGGTCGAGCTTGAAGTCACCGGAGTGCAGCACGACGCCCTGTGCGGTGTGCACCGCGATCGCGTGCGCGTGCGGCACCGAGTGCGTGACGGGGATGAACTCGACGTCGAACGGGCCGATCGCCCGCCGCTCGCCGTCGGCGACCGCGATGAGTTCGGTCTTGCCGAGCAGGCCGGCCTCCTCGATGCGGTTGCGGGCGAGGCCGAGCGTGACGGGAGAACCGAAGATCGGGAACGACAGGTCGCGCAGCAGGTAGTGCAGGCCGCCGACGTGGTCCTCGTGGCCGTGTGTCGCGACGCACCCGACGATGTGGTCGGCGTTCTCGCGCAGCCACGTGAAGTCGGGCAGCACGAGGTCGATGCCGTGCATGTCCGGGTCGGGGAACATCAGCCCGCAGTCGATGAGGAGGATGCGCTCGTCGGCACCTTCGCCCTGCACGAGGGCCATGCAGTTGCGGCCGATCTCACCGAGACCGCCGAGGAAGACGAGACGTACTGACGCTGCCATGACGACCGCCTCAGTTCGCCGGTCGCGACGGGAAGGCGTCGCGCCACTGCTGCAGGGTGGCGAGCACCTGCGGCACACGCTCCTCGACGAACGTCGGTGCCGGGCCCATCGGCAGTCGTGCCTGGCCGACACGGAACCCGAGATGACGCATCACGGCCTTGGTGGGGATCGGATTGGGCGAGTCGTCGCCGCCCTCGAAGACGAAACTCTCGATCAACCGGGCATTGACGAGACGTGCGCCGGCCAGGTCGCCGCGCTGCCACAGGTCGAACAGTTGCTGGTGGTCGGGGCCCGTCCAGTGCGTCGCCACACCCACGGTGCCGACGATGCCGCTGCCGAGCAGCGGCAGGGTCATCATGTCCTCGCCGCTGTACACCTCGAAGCCGTCGGGCGCCTGGGCGATGAGCGCTGCGGTCTCACCCGGATTGTTCGCGGCGTCCTTGAGGGCGACGATGGTGGGCACCTCGCGGGCGAGGCGCAGCATCGTGGGGGTCGACATCTTGCGGCCGCTGCGCACCGGGATGTCGTACAGCATCACCGGCAGGCCACTGGCGCCTGCGACTGCCCGCATGTGGGCGTCGATACCTGCCTGCGACGGACGGTTGTAGTACGGCGTGACGGCCAGGATGCCCGCCGCCCCGAGGCGCTCGGCCTCGGCGGTGAGGTGCAGCGAGTGCGCAGTGTCGTTGGTGCAGGTCCCGGCGACGACCGGGATCGTGACGGCCTCGACCACGGCCGCGATGAGCGACAGTCGCTCGTCGTCGGTGAGCACCGGCGACTCGCCGGTGGTGCCGGCGATGACCAGGCCGTCGTGGCCGTTGTCCTGCAGCCACCGGGCGAGCCGGCGCGCCTCGTCCAGGTCGAGTGCACCGCCGTCGTCGAACGGGGTGATCATCGCCGAGAGCACCCGGCCGAATCGAGCCATCAGGGCTCACCTCCTTCAGGAGTGGACGGGCCGCAGACGGGCACGACAGCGACAGGGACGCGCATCGCCTCATCGTTGCCGGTCGCACGCCGGGAGCCGACGGTCGTGTCGGACCGGGACGGGCGTGCCGTGGCGCTGGTGGTGGGACCGGTCATCGGCCGCAGGCTACCCGCGGCCCGCCGCCCGGGGGCACTCGCCGGCGGCCGGCTGCACCTCGTCGGCACCGAGCTCGAACTTGAGGTACTCGTCGCCCGTGTTCTCCCAGTCCTCGAACTGGATGACGTTCATCTCCTCGAAGCGACGACGCAGCCAGGCATCGTTGCGGTCGAGCAGGCCCAGCTTCTTGCAGTTGGGCACGATCTTGCTGAACAACATGCTCTGGAAGATCTGGCGGGTCGGGTCGTTGAGCACCAGCGGCATGATCTCGCGCATGTTGACGCCCATGCGCTCCCACACCTCCTGCGACATGAAGCGGTCGCGCATGCGGACTGCGGCCTCGAACGCGAACTCCTGACGGTCCTTCAGCTCGAGGTCGCTCATGCCGTCGTACGCCTCCTTCAGGCTCAGCACGCCGAACGCCACGTGGCGCGCCTCGTCGCTCATGACGTAGCGCAGCAACTGCTTCAGCAGCGGCTCGGTCGCGAACTGGTGCAGCGCACCGAACGCGGCCAGTGCGAGCCCCTCGACCATCACCTGCATGCCGAGGTACGTCATGTCCCAACGGCTGTCATTGACGATGTCGTCGAGCAGCATCCGCAGGTGAGCGTTGACCTGGAACTCGCCACCCAGCTTCTCCTGCAGGTAGCGGGCGAAAACCTCGACATGGCGGGCCTCGTCGACGACCTGCGTGCTGGCGTACAGCTTGGCGTCATACCACGGCACCGTCTCGACGATCTTGGCGGTGCAGATGAGCGCACCCTGCTCGCCGTGCAGGAACTGGCTGAGCATCCAGTTGCGACCCTGGATGCCGAACTCGAGCCACTCCTTGTCGCCCCAGCGGGCAACGGGCGTGTTGACGTACACCGCTGTGTCGAGACCGGTCCCGAGGATCTCCTGGTCCTGGCGGATGGTCTTCTCGACGTCGACGTCGGTGTCCCACGGCAGGTCGGTGGTCGCGTTCCACTGGCCGACCTTGGCCTTCTCGTACAGCTTGCGCAGCGACGGCCGGGCCAGGGTGTAGTCCCACGTGAAGATCGTGTCGGCGTTGTTCTTGACGACGTGCTCGACCTCGTTCGGGTCGACCGTCGGGACGCTGAGGATGGCGTCGATGTCGTTGATCTCGGCGCGGCCGAGGATCGTCTCGTTGTCGTTGTGCGTGACGGTCATGTCAGCTCCTGATGCTGGGGACGAGTGCGGGAAGCACGGATGAGGTGAGGAAGGCACGTGCCGACTCGGGGTCGGCAAGATCGATGTGGTCGGACGGGGCGAGGAAGTAGCTGATGACCAGTCGGGCCACGACGTCGACGAGGCGCGCGCCGTCGGCACGGGGCAGGAAGCGCTCGACGAGCGGCGCCAGGAAGGCCGTGGCCATGCGGATGATGCGCGGCAGGCCGTCGACCGTGAGCTGCCCGAGGGCGGCGCCGGGCTCGGTCGCCAGCATCGCGGCGAGATGTCGGTCGTCGCGCAGCTCGATGGTGGCGGCCACCACGGCGCCGACGAGGAAGTCGTCGAGGGTGTCGAGCCCCTCGAGCTCGTCGCTGAGCCGGGAGAAGAACTCCTCGAGGTGGCGGACGCGCAAGGCATCGAACAGCACGTCACGCCCACCGGGGAACAGGCGGTAGAGCGTCGCCCGCGACACCCCGGCCTCGACCGCGATGTCGTCGACGGTGACCTTGCCGAAACCCCATCGCTCGCCGAGCGACCGGGCCGCATCGAGGATTCGCGCCTCGGCGGCGTCGACAGCACGGCCAGCGCGCCGCTCGGGGACCACGATCGCTCTGCCCGGCGGTGTGTCCTCGGTCACCATCGGCGAGACAGTAAGACGATTTCTGTCTCACCGTCAAGCCCTGCCCGCCCCAGTCGGCGGCCGTGCGGCCCTGCCCGTTAGCCTTTTGGCGCCCCCGCTCCCGCGGGCCAGCGTGAACACCCTCAGGAGACCCCCATGAAGCGTCAGTTCGTCGCCCTCGCGGCGCTCGCGTCGCTCGGCCTCGCCGCCTGCAGCAGCGACAGCGAGACCGCCGACACCACGGCACCCGCCGACACCACCGCACCTGCCGGTACGAGCGCCGACACCACGGCACCCGCCGCCTCGGCTGCTGCCTGCGCCGAGGGCAAGACCCTCGAGGCCGGCGCGCTCACCATCGCCACCGGCGATCCCGCCTACCCGCCCTACGTCGTCGACGACGCACCCGAGGCCGGTCAGGGCTTCGAGGCTGCCGTGGCACTGGCCGTCGCCCGCGAGCTGGGCTTCGAGGGTGACGCCGTGTCGTGGGTGCGCACCTCGTTCGACACCGCCGTCGCCGGCAGCGACGCCAACAACGACTTCAACCTGCAGCAGTTCTCGATCACGCCCGAGCGCGAGGCCGTCGTCGACTTCAGCACCCCGTACTACACCGCCAACCAGGCTGTCCTCGGCTACGCCGACGGCCCCGGCGCATCGGTCACGTCACTGAGCGACCTGAAGGGTCTCAAGCTCGGCGCCGCCGCCGGCACCACGAGCCTCGAGTTCATCCTCAGCGTGATCCAGCCCGAGGTCGAGCCGTTCGCGTTCAACAGCAACGCCGATGCCAAGACGGCGCTCGACAACGGCCAGATCGACGCCATCATCACCGACCTGCCCACCGGCCTGTACATCTCGGCCGTCGAGATCGAGGGCACCAAGGTGTTCGGCCAGTTCTCGATCGGTGCCGGCGGGGCCGGCGACCAGTGGGGTCTGCTGCTCGCCAAGGGCAGCCCACTGACCGAGTGCGTCGACCTGGCGCTCGCGACGCTCACCGAGTCGGGCGAGCTCGAGCAGATCACCGAGCAGTGGATGGGCACCTACACCGAGGCCCCCTACCTGTCGGTCGAGTGACCACACCCCCGAGTCGCGACAGAATCGGATCATGACGAACGAGGGCGCCGATCGCGCCACCCCTGT
>JBMSSR010000143.1:0-7753 GCA_049424465.1 Ilumatobacteraceae bacterium | reverse complement strand
CCCCCCCCCCTTCCTCATCTGCCCGCGATATCGGCGTCGGTCTCGCCCGTCACCCGCTGGTACCGGAGGGTAGGAGGGTCGGACCCGGTGCAGCCGACGCACCGACCACGGTCGACCAGTCACCCGCACCCTCGGCCTCAGCCGGGGTTGCAGGACCACCCACGCGAGCACGTCGCCCGAGGCCGGTCACACAGCGTCACCTGCGCGCGTCGCGCTCGCGCCGGCCGGCTCGGCAGCCTCGCCAACGCGAGCCGTCAGGGAGCGAGCGTGGTGCCGGGATCGACGGTGGTCGGCGGCGGCGGGGGCGGCACGGTGACCTCGACCGTCGTCGTCGTGATCGCCGGCTGCGTCGTCGTGGTGACCGTGGTCGGCCGGGTCGTCGTCGTGACACTGCCCGGCGTCGTCGTGGTGGTCGTCCGCGATCCACCGCCGCCAGTCCAGCGGTACTGCGTCGTCGACGACTCAGAGGACGACGTCGAGTCACCTGCCGTCGTCGAGACCTCGGAGTTGGGCGGCTCGGTGACCACCACGCCGTCGACGATGGTGATGCCGAACGAGCGGCTCGCGCCGAGGCCGTCGCTCACGCCGGGCAACAACCCGAGCCGGGTGCGGCACATCTCGTACTTCGACAGCAGCGAGGCCGGGTCGTCGGCCTCGGGGGCGACCAGTTCGGCCTGGACGAAGCCCTGGTAGTCACCATTGGCCGGCAGGTCGACCGGCACGTCGATCGGCTCCTCGCCGTCGGACGGCTTGGCCGACGCGTCGGCGACCGAGAACGCCACCGACACCTTCACCAGTTCGGTGGCGATCGGCGACTCGATGGTGGCCAGCCGCCGGTTCGAGAACTCGCCGGTCGAGTCGGAGACCACGATGGTGACGGCGATCGTGCAGTTCGTGCCGATGACGCGCGGATCGACCTGCAGGGTGACGTCGAGCGGCGACTCGACCGAGGCCTTGGCCGAACCGTCTGCGTCGGGTGACACGACGGCGAGGAACACGCCCTCGGGCAGTGCGGAGACGCCGATGGCCTCCTCGCTGCCGCAGGCCACCACCACACCGGTGAGGGCCACCAGCAGAGCTCCCACCCGCCGCTGCATGTCCATCTGACCGACTCTACACAGGTCCTGACGGCCTTTGTCAGGGCGGCTGAGGGCAATTGACGGAATCGCGAACGACTCCTGATGCCCGCAGCGCCCGCACCCAGCGTCGGTCAGTGCTCGAGGATGACGCGCGGTCGGGCGGCGGTGGTCGTCGACTCGGCCGCCACACCCGTCACCAGCACACTCGACGAGGGGGCCGTCAGGGCGACCGACACCACCTGGCGCCCGGCGGCGCGCTCGGCGACGACATGTGCGGTGATGTCGAAGTCGTACCATGAGTAACTCGAGCCGACGATCGTCGCCCTCGCCAGTTCGGACCCCACCGTCGGGCGGTTGTTCCACGTGATGGTCGACTCGGCCCACGCCGTCGACGCCACGGCGAGCGCGGCGACCGGCGTACTGGACCCCTTCGTCCCCTTCAACTGCACGCGCAGGACTGCCGACGACACCGTCCCGACGAACGACGAGGTGTCCACCTTCAGGTAGGTGATCCGGTTGTTGCCGCTCGTCGAGGTCTGCACCTGCGTCGTGGTGGCGGTCCCGTAGTTCGACGACGCCGACTTGCCGTCGCGCACGTACGCGTCGTCAGTGATCATGATCGTGCCCGGTCGCCGGAACGGTCCAGTGATCTCGTACGTGATCCCGTTGACACCATCGGTACCGCGCTGCGACGAGATGTACATGCGGCTGTGATCGGGCGAGAACGCGACACCGGCCCACTCGGACGACGCCTGGTTGTCGATGCGCAGGAACGGTGCGACCTCGATGTTGCCGTCGGCGCGCTCGGCGATGACACAGATCTCCATGTTGCCGCCGTCCTCGCACACGAACACGTCGCCCGACGGCCGGTGCACGGTGACGTTGTCGACCGCGTTCAGCGCCGCGGTCGAGCTGACCACACCGTCGTAGAGCACCTGAATCGCGTTGGTGTCGAGGTTGACGAGCCACACACGCTTGTCACCCTTGGTCGTGAAGTACATCCGCCGACCCTCGATCCACAGGCCCTCGCCACCGTTGAACGCGGTCGTCGAGCCACTGCGGTCGGGGGCCGACGACGACGTGGCCACCCACGAGATGACGCCACCGGACACAGCGGCTGCGTACAGCTGGCCGCTCGAGAAGTTGCCGGCGGTCGTCGGCACGAACTTGTACAGGCGCCCGGTCGTGGCGTCCTCGGTGAGGTACACCGCTCGCGTCACCGGGTCCTCCATCGCCGCCTCGTGGTTGAAGGTGCCCATCGCCGGGCGGGCGACTCCCTGGCCCGGCGTCAACGGGTCGCACTCGTAGACGAGACCGGACGACACCTCTTCGCAGCTGAACCACGTTCCCGCGACCGTGGGGCCGCCCGCGCAGTTGCGGTTGGTACCGGTGAGGATGCTGTACGCACTGACGATGGCGCCCGTGCTGTCGAACCGCAGCACGCCGACACCACCACCGGCGCTCGACACCTCCGAGTTCGAGACGTACACCCAGCCACCGTCGCCCGTCACGAAGCAGCAGCCGCCATCGGGCGCGCTGTGCCACGTGTAGGTGCTGTTCGGGACGACCTGGCCGGTACGGGCGAGCACCCTGCTCGAGAAGCCGGTCGGCAGGTGGAACCCGTTGGCGTCCGCAGCAGACGACAGCGCGCCGTACGGACCCGAGCTGACGACGGTGGCGGCGCGGGCCAATGTCGCGCGCAGCGCCGTACCGGCGAGCGCGGCACCGCCCACGGCGAGGGTGGCGCGGCGGACGAACTCGCGGCGGCTCAGCGCGGCAGTCGCGACACCGAGCCCGGCAGGGTCTGCGTGAGTGGTCATGCCACCACTCTACGTCACGATGGGGCCGAGAGCCGACCAGTAGGGTCCGGACCGTGGCGCTTCCCGATCCCGCCGTCGGCCTGACCGCCGCGGACGTGGCGGAGCGCCGCCGGCGCGGCCTCACCAACGACGTCCCGCGCAGTCCCTCGCGGTCCACCACACACATCATCCGGGCGAACGTCATCACCCCGATCAACCTGATCGTCGGCACCCTGGCCGCGCTCGTCATCGCGGCCGGGTCACCGAAGGACGCACTGTTCGGTGGTGTCATCGTTGCCAACAGCGTCGTCGGCGTCGTGCAAGAGCTGCGCGCGAAGCACGTGCTCGACCGACTCACGGTGCTCAACGCGCCCCGCGCTCGGGTGGTGCGCGACGGCGACATCGTCGAGGTCCCGCCGTCGGAACTGGTGCTCGACGACATCGTCGAGCTGCGCAGCGGCGACCAGGTGGTGGCCGACGGACGGGTGGTGTCGAGCGAGCGGCTCGAGATCGACGAGTCGCTGCTCACCGGCGAGTCCGACCCTGTGCCGAAGGTGACCGACGACGACGTGCTCAGCGGCAGCGCCGTCGTCGCCGGCACCGGTCGGATGGTGATGACGCGCGTCGGCGCCGACCACTACGCGGCGCGACTGGCTGACGAGGCACGGCGCTTCACCCTCGTCGACTCGCCGCTGCGCAACGACATCAACCGCATCGTCACCGCGGTCGGATACGGCATCGTGCCCATCGGTCTGCTGCTCGCCTCCAGCCAGTTCCTCCGCCGCCACGAGGGGTGGCAGCAGAGCGTCATCAGCACGGTCGCCGGTCTCGTCGGCATGGTGCCCGAGGGCCTCGTGCTGCTCACCAGCGTCGCGTTCGCGGTCGGCGGCGTGCGCCTCGCCGCACGACGGTGCCTCGTGCAGGAACTGCCGGCGATCGAGGTGCTCGCCCGCGTCGACATGCTGTGCGCCGACAAGACCGGCACCATCACCGAGGGCTCGCTCGAGGTGGCAGGGATCGAGGTGCTCGACGACGTCGGCGGTGCACAGTCGCCACGCGTCCGTCGGGTGCTCGGGGCGATGGCGCGCCTCGACCCTGACCCCAACCCCACCGCCCGCGCGATCGCGGCGCACGTGCCGTACGACCCCGGGGACATCACGACACTGATCGACCGGGTGCCGTTCTCGTCGCAGCGCAAGTGGAGCGCGATGGCCATCGACCCACTGGGCACGTGGGTGCTCGGCGCGCCCGAGTTCGTGGTCGGCGAGGGCCTGCCCGCGCCGTGGCAGACAGCGATCGGGCGCCACGCAGCGGACGGCCGACGTGTGCTGCTGCTCGCCGAGGCCGGCAACGGACTCGTCGTCGGCGACGACCGCCTCCCGCCGCTCACACCGCGGGCACTGGTGCTGATCGACGACGTCGTCCGCGACGACGCGCCCGCCACGCTCGCGTGGTTCCGCCAGCAGGGTGTGACGGTGAAGGTCATCAGCGGCGACAACCCCGTCACGGTGGCGTCCGTCGCACGCCGCGCCGGCCTCGAGGGGTGCGACGAATGGCGCAGCGCGGTCGACCTTCCGCCTGCAGCGACGCCTGCGTTCGCAGACGCTGTCGAGGCGGCCACCGTGCTCGGCAGGGTCACGCCGCACCAGAAGCGCGACATGGTCGAGGCCCTGCAGCAGCGGGGGCACACCGTCGCGATGACCGGTGACGGTGTCAACGACGTGCTCGCCCTCAAGCGCGCCGATTGCGGCATTGCGATGGCGAGCGGCAGCGACGCCACACGCGCCGTCGCACAGCTCGTCCTGCTCGACTCGACCTTCTCGGCGCTGCCCGCCGTGGTGGCCGAGGGCAGACGGGTCATCAACAACATCGAGCGCGTCGCCAGCCTGTTCCTCGCCAAGACGACCTACTCGGTCGTGCTGTCGCTGCTGACCGGGGTGTTCGCCTTCGCGTATCCGCTGCGGCCCATCCACCTGTCGATCCTCAGCTGGTTCACCATCGGCCTCCCGGCGTTCTTCCTCGCCCTCGAGGCCAACGACGACCTGGTCGCCCCCGGCTTCCTGCGCCGCGTCCTCGGGCGGGCCGTGCCAGCCGGCCTCGTGATCGCGTCGCTGACGATGGCGGTGTTCGCGATCGCGCAGCTCGACCCGGCGGTCGACGCCGACCACGCCCGCACCGTGGCCGTGCTGGTGGCCGGTTCGGTGGCGCTGATGAACCTGTGCCGAGCCGCCCTGCCGCTCACCCGCATGCGGGCCGCACTCGTCGTCACCATGTCGACCGCGTTCGGGCTGGCCTTCGTCGTGCCCTGGGGTCGGGACCTGTTCGACCTGCCCGTCACCCGCCCGTGGGCGTACTTCCTTGCGCTCGCCGCAGGGGCGGTGGCGTGGCCGCTGCTCGCCCTCGGTGCACGTGTCGCGCACCGCTGGGGCGACGACTAAGGTCTGCGACATGTCACGCATGTACGACCTCACGATGCGGTCCATCACCGGCGAGGAGGTGGCCCTCGCCGACTTCCGCGGCCGGGTCTGCCTCGTCGTCAACGTCGCCACCAATTGAGGCCTCACCGGCCAGTACGCAGGTCTGCGTACGCTCCACGACGAACGATCCGCTGACGGCTTCTCCGTCCTCGCCTTCCCGTGCAACCAGTTCGGCGCGCAGGAACCGGGCACCGACGCCGAGATCCACGAGTTCGCGACCACCACCTACGGCGTGACGTTCCCGATGTTCTCGAAGATCGAGGTCAACGGTGACGGTGCCTGCGAGCTGTACCAGTGGCTGCGCGACGCCACCGGCGGTGCCGACGTGCAGTGGAACTTCGAGAAGTTCCTCGTCGGCCGCGACGGCACGGTCATCGAGCGGTTCAGCCCGATGGTGACGCCCGAGGAGATCGCCGAGCGACTCGGCACCCACCTCTGACACCGGCCGCGAACGCCGGGCACCTGACACCGCATCCCTGACTGCCGACTGCTGCACGTCCGCGCCCGTCGCCGTGCACACCGGGACGTGCCACATCGAGTGCCGCTCCCACGCTTCCCCCGGACCCGCCACGCCGCCCCGGGAGGACCCATGTCGCTCCAACGCTTCCGCCTGCCGCGTCGCAGGCCGCGCCTGCACATCGACTCGAACGACCACGAGTGGAGCATCTTCCTGCCCGATCCGGACGACCCACTCGTGGTGGCCGGTATGGGCGAGGCATCGATCCTCGCGACCGAGGTCGTCGACCTTCCCGTGCGGCGCGAGGTGCTCGCCCTGCTCGACGAGCACCGGCGCGTGACCGCGCTGCTGCTCGACGCCCCCGCCGAGTTCGCGTTGTTCGTCGGCCATGCGGCTCGTGCCGGACTGCCCGGACTCGACGCACCGTTCTGTCAGACGCTGCTGCTCGTGATCGACGACGAGGTGGCGGACGACGCGCCCACAGCCGACCAGCGGGCCGCCTACCGCGCGATCCAACGGGCACACATGGCGCAGGGCCTGCAGTTGCTCGATGTCATCCTGACCGACGGCGACCGCGTCCGCAGCGTGTCGTGCGCGTGCGACGCCGAGCCGGTGTGGTTCGACGAGTTCGTCCCCGCAGACGATGCCGACGGCGACGACTCGGCCTGATCCGCGACCGCGCCGGGTCGACGAGGACGCCCGCCGGCGATCAGCCGGCAGCGACGCCGGGCGCGGCGCGGTGCAGCACTGCCTTCGACGGACGGACGAGCACATGGTCGTCCGCCAGCTCGGCAGCGCCGTCGACGATCAGGCTCATGCCACCCGGCTCGACGGGTGCGAACACGAGTGTCACCTCCGGCCGTTCGACAGCATTGACGCGCGAGCCGCGGCCCGTGGCGAGTCGGAATGCTCCGTCGACGAACACGGTGTCCACAGCGAGCACGTGCACCCGCAGGTCGGGACCGACGGTGAGCAGGTACCCCCACGGTCGGTCGGCCAGTGCCGAACCCAGGTCAGCGATGTCCACGATCACGCTCATCTGCACCTCCGCAGGGACGATGACCACGGCTTACACCACCCGGTGGACGGCGGCGAACCCGCGCCCGACCTCAGGCCGAACCGCCCGACGCGACCATCCGTCCGTCCACGATTTCCGACCATATTGGTCGACATTTGCCGATAGCCTCCCCGCATCACCGGCCACCCGGTCGGTGCCCATCCCGACACTGCGAGACGAGGAGACACCATGGCCATCCGCCTCGGCGACACCGCCCCCGATTTCACCGCCCCCACCACCCAGGGCGAGATCCACTTCCACGAGTGGCTCGGCGACTCGTGGGGTGTGCTGTTCAGCCACCCCAAGGACTTCACCCCGGTCTGCACGACCGAGCTCGGCTACGTGGCGAAGATCAAGCCCGAGTTCGACAAGCGCAACGTCAAGGTCATCGGTCTCAGCGTCGATCCCGTCGACAGCCACGTCAAGTGGGAGGGTGACATCGAGGAGACCCAGGGCACTGCCGTCAACTTCCCGATGATCGGCGATCCCGACCGCACCGTCGCGAACCTCTACGACATGATCCACCCCAACGCCAACGACACGCTCACGGTGCGCTCGGTGTTCGTGATCGGTCCCGACAAGAAGGTCAAGCTGACCATCACCTACCCGGCCAGCACCGGCCGCAACTTCGACGAGATCCTGCGCGTCATCGACAGCCTGCAGCTGACGTCGAAGTTCAAGGTCGCCACGCCGGCCAACTGGGAGCAGGGCAGCGACGTCATCATCGGCGCTGCGGTCAGCGACGACGAGGCCAAGCAGCTGTTCCCCCAGGGCTGGAAGACCGTCAAGCCCTACCTGCGGGTGCTCCCCCAGCCCACGTGACCGACCGTTCGCGCTGAGGTGCCGGATTCCCGCACCGCAGCGCCAACGTTCACGGGGTGTGG
>JBMSSR010000142.1:0-7757 GCA_049424465.1 Ilumatobacteraceae bacterium | reverse complement strand
CAGCATGCCGGGCTGCTGCCGGGGTGGCACGGGCGTGGGCAGCGACGAGCCGCGGTGAGCGGGCAGCGATCCTGCGGGCGATGGCCGACTCGCTCGAGGCGCGCCGCGACGAGATCGTCGCCACCGCGATGGAGGAGTCGCACCTCGACCACGCCCGGCTGACGGGCGAGCTGACCCGCACCTGCTACCAGCTCGGTCACTTCGCCGAGGTGATCGAGGAGGGCTCGTACCTCGAGGCAGCCATCGACCACGCCGCCACCACTCCGATGGGGCCGCGACCTGACCTGCGACGCATGCTCGTCGCGCTCGGACCGGTGGCCGTGTTCGGCGCCAGCAACTTCCCGCTCGCGTTCTCGGTGCCGGGCGGCGACACCGCATCAGCACTCGCTGCTGGGTGCCCGGTCGTGCTGAAGGCGCATCCTGCTCACCCACGGACCTCGCAACTGTGCTTCGACGCCATGCGCAGCGCGCTGCCGGCGCATCTGATCGACGTGTTGGGGATCGTGTTCGGTGAGCAGGCTGGCATCGACCTGGTCGAGCACCCCGCCATCCGCGCGGTGGGCTTCACCGGTTCCGTCGCTGGTGGACGCGCGCTCGCCGACCGCGCCGCGGCGCGCCCCGACCCGATCCCGTTCTACGGAGAGCTCGGCAGCATCAACGCCGTCGTCATCACGCCATCAGCCGCGCAGGTGCGTGGCAGCGAGATCGGCACGGGCCTCGCTGACTCGTTCACGCTCGGTGCCGGCCAGTACTGCACCAAGCCCGGCCTCGCATTCGTCCCGATCGGCAGCGACGGCGACACCGTTCGCGACGCCCTCGTCGCCACTGCCACGGGGCGCTCGTTCTCGATGCTCACCGACAACATCGCGGCGCGGTATCACGACGGTGCCGGTCGTCTCGCCGCGCTCACCGCGTGCAATGCGCTGCTCTCCACGCCGGGCGGTGCAGTCGGCCCCACGGTCCTCGAGATCGCCGTCGACGACCTCGGCGCCCACCACGAGCTGCTCGACGAGGTCTTCGGCCCACTCATCATCGTCGCCCGCTATTCGGCGATCGCCGATCTTCCCCGCGCGATTCAGCTCCTCCCCGGTGCACTCACTGCGACCGTGCACGCCGAGCCCGACGACGGCGACACCGAGGTCGTGGTCGACGACCTCTGCGCGCTGGCTGGCCGGTTGGTGTGGAACGGCTATCCCACCGGTGTCGCCGTGGCGTGGGCCCAGCACCATGGCGGACCGTGGCCGTCGACCAACTCGATCCACACGTCGGTGGGCGCGACGTCGATCCGACGATTCCTCCGTCCCTTCGCCTGGCAGAACGCGCCGTTGTCAGTGCTGCCCGCCGAGCTGCGCGACGACTACCTGGGCATCCCCCGTCGCATCGACGGCCAGCTGCACGTCTGACACGTCATCACCACCCTGCGACCCGTCACGCCGAGTGGCGTGCTGCGGCCTCGATCGTCAGGCGGTGCAGATCGACCAGCTCCGGCCACTCGAGGCCGTGCGTGACGTAGCCCCCTGCGAGGACGAACGCCACGGGGACGCCGTGCGAGCGGGCCCACGAGAACACCATGTCTTCGCGCTGCGCCAACACCTCGCTGGTGATGCCCGTCGGCCCGTTCGACCGCTCGTGCGGGTCCATACCCGCGTTGTACAGCAGCACCGAGATTCCCTCCGGGTCGCGCACCGCGCCGAGCTCGTCCGCGACGACCTCGAGGTAGTCGTCGGCACCTGCCATTCGCTGCCGCGACTGCGCGGTCGGGACGTACGTGTCGAACCGCACCACCGACACATCGACCTGCTCGATGCCGTCGTGGCCAGCAATGATCGACGCCGTCCCGCCACCGCAATGCGCGTCGAGGTCGAGGATGAGCACCCGGGCCGCGCCGGCTAGACGCGCCCGCATCGATGCGACCGCCAGGCCGTTGAACGTGCAGAAGCCGCTGCCGTGACCGGCCCTCGCGTGGTGCAACCCCGACGACAGTGAGCCGGCG
Organism: Ilumatobacteraceae bacterium; assembly: GCA_049424465.1. Taxonomy (GTDB): domain Bacteria; phylum Actinomycetota; class Acidimicrobiia; order Acidimicrobiales; family Ilumatobacteraceae; genus UBA668. The sequence continues at coordinate 5,764 of JBMSSR010000142.1, read as the reverse complement.
TTCGCGCCGGTGGTGAGCGCCTCGAGGGTCGCTGCGATCGCGCCGCCGGTCGACATCCGGGTTGCCTCGAACAGCCGCTCGGTCCACCCGATGCCGTTGCTCGACGCCAGGTGGGTCGGCTCACCGTCGCAGACCGCCTCCACGTACTCCTTGTCGTGTGCGCGCAGGAGGTCCTCGATCGTCGCGCTCGTGGGCGACACGATCTCGACGCCCGGCACCGGCCGGTCGCGCAGCGCAGCAGCAACCTTGCCGGCCTTGATATAGGTGTCGAAGCCGGTCGCGCTCGGCATGTATCGCTCGTCGAAATAGGTCTTCATCGTCGTCCCTCTGTCGTGTGTTGCCACTCAACGGACGATGTGCCCCGATGTGTGATGTCGCCACCGTCCGGCCGGGGAGCGTCGCCGACGAGTTCCCACCCGGGCTCGTCGTGCGCGAGCGACTGATCGCCGTGCAGCAGATTCCACTCATGGCCATCAACGGCTCAGCAATGCAGTGCAAGTTCACGCCCGAGACGGCGCGTCTCGACTGGCGACCCGCATCGACACTGGTGATGCAGGCGGTGCTGACCGACGCCTGAGGTCACCGGGTCGCTGACCCGACGACCACGGTCCGTCAGTGAGACGGCGCTGCGCCCGCCGCGGCACCCAGCGGCGCGTCGTGCACGAACCGCGGGCGGAAGAGCGTGAGGAACACCAGACCGGCCGCGCCGATGCATGCGCACGACACGACCAGCGGTGTGCTCGAGCCGATCGACCCGGTGATGTAGCCGACGAGCACGCTGGCCGGCACCTGGGCGAGGTTCATGACGCTGCTCGAGATGCCCATCGCCTCGCCCTGCTTACCCATCTCGGCCGAGCGCGAGATCAGGCTCGTCTGGTTGGCCATCGAGAGACCGTTGAAGAACGTGAACACGGGCACGATCGCGAACAGTTGCCACCGAGCATCGGCGAGGAAGAACCCCGCCATCGCCGTCGCGACACCGAAGTACGACCAGCGCAGGATCTGGTGGTCGCGCAGGCGCTTCGCGAACCGCGGCACGACCGCCGCCTGCGACACGGCGATGAACAACCCCACGAGCGCGAAGTAGTCGCCCGTGTTGTCGGGCGTGAAGTCGAAATTGCGGGCGAGGTACACGCCGAAGAACGTCGTGAAGAACGTGAACCCGGCATTGAAGAGGAACGACGTCGCCAGCAGCGTGCGCAGTCGCTCGGACGAGAAGCCGCGCACGACGTTGCGCACCGATGTGCTGATCTCGATGCGGCGGTGCGCCTGCCGCTCGCGGATCGTCTCGGGAAGCCGCACGAGCACGAGCGTCACGTTGATGAGGCAGAGCACTGTCGCGAACCAGAACGGTGTCGTGGCACCGAACCACGACGGGGTCGTGAACAGGCCGTAGAAGCTGCGGTCCGGCGAGCTGAGACGACCACCGATGTACGGGCCGATGATGAACCCGAGACCGAACGCCGCACCCAGCAGGCCGAAGTTGCGCTGGCGATTGGTGTGGTCGCTCACATCACCGACCGCCGCCTGCGCGACGGCGATGTTGCCGCCCGTGATGCCGTCGATGGCGCGGCCGATGAACAGCAGCGGGATCGACCGGGCACCGATGCCGAGGGCGAACACGGCGTAGCCGATCGCGGTACCGAGGATGGACAGCGCCAGCACCGGGCGGCGGCCGTAGCGGTCGGAGAGCTGACCGAGGATCGGTGCCGCGAAGAACGTGCACAACGGGTACACCGCCTGCAGATAGCCCAGCATGATGAGGCCCTGCTGCGGTGTCCACGAGTCGGGGATGACCTTGAACTCGGGGTGCCCGATCAGCAACGGGAAGACGGGGATCAGGATGCTGAAGCCCACGAGGTCGATGAAGACCGTGAAGAACACCGGCAGGATCGGGTTCGGGTGGGCGTCGCGATGACGGGTGCGGCTCATGGTGGTGCCACGGTAACCAGTGACGGAGCAGGTCGGACGGACGCCGTCGTCGGGACCACGACTAGCGTTCACGTCATGGACAGCACGCGTGCGGCCCGACGCCATCGGCGTTCGACCCGACCGCGCGCCACCGTGCCCCACGTGGTGATCGCTGTCGTCGCGTCTGCGGGCGTGCTCTCCGCGTGCCTCGCACAGCCGGACGGCACCTCGGCCGACGACGGTGCGGTGCTGTACCGCTCGTTCTGTGCGCTGTGCCACGGCACCGACCTGGAGGGCACGACGCGTGGCCCGTCACCGCTCTCCGAGATCTACGGCGTCGACGTGCTGCCCGACTCGGCGATCGTCGCCGCTGTCACCAACGGCAAGGCCCAGCAACATTGGGCATTCGGCCCGATGCCGCCGGTCGCCGGCCTCACCACACCGCAGGTCGAGGCGATCACCACCTACCTGCGCGCCGAACAGGCATCGCGCGGCCTGACGCCGTACACCACCGCGCCCTGACGCGGCGCACCGCCCGGCCGCATTCACACGACCATCGGCACCTGCCCGTCGACGCACCGACGCGTACCGTCGGTCTCGGTTCGGACATCACGGTGACGTCGTGGGCCCGATGTCGAACCCACTGTCCGGATCATCGCCATCCCTGAGAAAGCGAGCGATCCATGAAACGACTCACCACAGCACTCGCCAGCGCACTCCTGCTGGGCGCGCTGGCAACTGGCGCACCGGGCGTCGCCCATGCCGGCCCCGGCAGCGGTACGTCGACTGCGCCGGTCGGCTCCGCCGACATGTACCTCAGTGACTGCCTCTGGGGACCGTTCGGTCCCGAACCGGTACCGGGCATCATCGAACCCGCCGTCGTCAAGAGCCAGAACTGCGTCGCAGTGACGCTGTACACCGGCGAGGACACGTTCGAGGGCGGCAGCGCACAGATCAACCTCCCCGCCGGCATCACGATCAGCAAGAAGATCGCCGGCCCGTCGGGTGGGCTCGTCTGGTCACCCCCGAGCGGCTGCGCGTGGTCGGGTTCGTTCAGCGTGCTCGCGTCCGGCAAGGCACAGACCCTGCGGCTGAACAACATCTGGTGCGGTCCGGACGACAGCCTCGTCGCGTACTTCTCGGCACGCATCGCCAACCCCGCCGACGTCGACTACATGCCCTTCACGTTCGACAGCCGGATGGCCGTGTGGCACCAGTACTACGAGGTGGGCGACTCGTGCTGGATCATCCTCACCGGCTTCCCGTACCTGTTCGGTGCGTCGTACCAGTACACAGGGTCGTACGTACCCGTCAAGTACGGCCCGGCGTACCAGCTCGACAACGCCAACGTGTACACGCCGATGCCGTTCCTCGTCGCACCCGACAACGACTTCTACCGCTGGTGGCAGTGGCTGTTCGCCGAACTGGGTGGCTGCTTCAGCTAGTCACGCCGCGACATGCGGTGCTGCCACTCGGCGTGACCCCACGCATTCCGGGGCCGGATCCCTCGACGGGGTCCGGCCCCGTGCGCGTCCCCGGCCACTCGTCCCTGCGTGGCGGTCAGAGGTACCACTCGGTGTCGTCGTAGTACGGCTCGAGCTGCTCGAACAGCCGCTCGTTCTTGCACAGCTGCGGTGTCGGGCCCAGCAGCACCGGCTCGCCCTCGCGGAACGCCCACTCACCCCGTTGCGATCGATCTGCGTTGACGTAACTGGAGATCGCGAATGCACGGTCGTGCTGCGACTCGTTGGGCAGTGAGCCGTGCACCGTCAACAGTCCCCACATCGCAAGGTCGCCCGGCTCGAGCACCACGTCGACGATCGACGACGGGTCGATGCCCACCTGAACAAGTTCGTCCTCGAGTGTGAGGCCCTTCATGATCGAGCCGCTGCCGTTGTCGGAGAGCCCGAGATACCCCATGCGGTGCGAGCCCGGCACGATTCGCAGACACCCGTTCTCGGGCGTCGCACGATCGATCGCCAGTCCGACGTTGACCGTGTCGCGCACCACGTCGTCGTACGCATGCGTCGCCTCGCGGAACATCAGGTCCTGGTGGAAGCGGTAGCCACTGACCCGTGCGCCAGGTGGCTTCCAGTGCAGCTGGTGCGTCACCTGCTTGATGTTGCGGCCGAGCAATGGCTCGAGCACGTCGAGAAACGCGGGGTGGCTTCGCATTCGATCGAAGTACTCGTCGACCCACGCGTACCAGTACGCCTGGATGAGGTACCGCTGTCCGAAGTGTCGCTCGGGCAGGATCTCGAACGAGAGGTTGCCGTGCCGGTACGTGCACGGGTGCTGGATGCCGACCTCGTACAGCTCGGCGACCTTGCGCTGCAGCTCGGCCACCTCGTCGGGTGGCAGGAATCCGCGCACGATCGCGTAGCCCTCATCGTGGAACTGCTCGACGGCATCACGGACCGCTGCGTCGGACGGCACTGCCACCTCCCTGTGCCATGGTATGCGGCCGCTACGGGTCACTAGGGTCGTGGTGTGGTCTCCGACTCCCCGCGCCTGCAGCGACGACTCCCCCGACCCAGCGAGTTCGCGCCGCTGCTGCAGCGTCGCGAGCGGGCTGCCACCCGCGATGCCCGACGTGTGCAGGGGGCCGCCGACATCGCCGACCTGCGGCGCATCGCCCGACGACGCCGGCCTCGCGCCGTCTTCGACTACGTCGACGGCGGGGCCGAGGGCGAGCGATCGATGCGCCGCGCCCGCGAGGCGTTCGAGACGCTCGAGTTCCGCCCGTACGTGCTGCGTGACGTCACGACCGTGTCGACGCGCACCACCATCCTCGGCGTCGAGAGCTCGATGCCACTCGTGTTCGGGCCCACCGGCTACACACGGATGATGCACGCGGCAGGCGAGCCGGCCGTCGCACGCGTCGCCGCTCGCGAGGGCATCCCGTACTCGCTCTCGACGGTCGGTACCACCTCGCCCGAGGCACTCGCCGCCGCGTCCGGCACCGGGCGCCGGTGGTTCCAGCTGTACGTCCAGCGCAATCGCGACCGCAGCCTCGCCCTCATCGAGCAGGCGAAGGCGTCGGGCTTCGACACACTCGTGCTCACGGTCGACGTGCCCGTCACCGGTGGGCGCCTGCGCGACGTGCGCAACGGCCTCACCATTCCCCCGTCGCTGACGTGGCGAACCTTCGTCGACGGGGCGCTGCACCCGAGCTGGTTGTTCGACTTCCTCACCACCGAGCCGCTCACCTTCGCGTCGGGCGGGCACGACGCGGGCATGTCGCTCGAGGAGATCGCCGACGCGATGTTCGATGCAGGCGTCACGTGGGACGACCTGAGGTGGTTCCGCTCGGTCTGGCCCGGCTCGCTCGTCGTCAAGGGTGTGCAGCGTGTCGATGATGCCGAGCGCATGCCCGACCTCGGTGTCGACGGCATCGTGGTGTCGAACCACGGCGGCCGACAGCTCGACCGTGCGCCCACACCGCTCGAGCTGTTGCCCGACATGGTCCGCGCCGTCGGTTCCCGCATGGAGGTGATGCTCGACACCGGCGTGCGCGATGGTGCAGACGTCGTGGCAGCGATCGCGCTCGGCGCGCGGGCGGTGCTGGTCGGCCGCGCCTACCTGTACGGGCTGATGGCGGGCGGTGAGGCCGGCGTGCAGAAGGTCGCCGACCTGTTCCGCGCCGACATCGAGCGCACGCTGCAGCTGCTGGGCGTCACCTCGATCGCCGAGCTCGAGCCCTCGATGGTCCACCTGCCCTGACGGTGAGGGGGCGGCGGGACATCGTCCAAGGTTCGTCCAAGAAGTACTTCGGTCCCTAACGACACCTGCCCGCGCGGCCGAATACTGGGAAGCGGCACAGCCGCACCGGGGGACCTCCCGTCCCCCGACC
>JBMSSR010000141.1:0-7826 GCA_049424465.1 Ilumatobacteraceae bacterium | reverse complement strand
GTGCCGCAGCGGGTGGGAGGCAGCCGACGCCGACTCGGCCACCGGAGGCCCCGATGCGCTCCGCGGCATCTATCCGGTGGTGGCGACGATCACCGCCGACGGATGGAACCGCCTTGCCGACGAGGAGTTGGCTGGCGTCTATGAATCGATCGTCGCGGAGGTTCGCAGCCGATGAGCATGCCGTTCTACGTCGCCCCCGAGCAGATGATGAAGGACCGCGCCGACTATGCGCGCAAGGGCATCGCCCGCGGTCGTGCCATGGTCGCGGCCAGATACGTCGACGGCATCGTGCTCGTCGCCGAGAACCCGAGCAGCACGCTGCGGAAGATCAGCGAGATCTACGACCGCATTGCGTTCGGCGGTGTCGGCAAGTACAACGAGTTCGACCAATTACGTGTCGCGGGGGTCCGTGCCGCCGACCTCAAGGGCTACCAGTTCAGCCGCGACGACGTCGACGCACGAAGTCTGGCCAACGAGTACGCAAAGATGCTCGGCAGCGTGTTCACCCACGACGTCAAGCCGCTCGAGGTCGAGATCCTCGTCGCCGAGGTCGGTCTCGCCGAGGGTGAGGACCAGATGTTCCACATCCTCTACGACGGCACCGTCGTCGACGGGCCTCACTTCTGTGTGCTGGGCGGCGACGCCGAGTCCATCCAGGCACGCATGGCCGAGACGTTCGTCGACGGTCGTTCGCTCGACGAGTCGGTGCGGGCGGCGGTCGCCGCGCTGTCGGGGCCCGAGCGAACGATCCCCGCCGCGGACCTCGAGGTCGCCGTGCTCGCGCGCGGCACCGGGCGGCGGTGCTTCCACCGCCTGGACGACGCGGTGGTCGCCGCCGCGCTGGCGTGATCGACCTCAACAGCGACGTCGGTGAGGGGTTCGGCCCCCATCCGGGCGGGCCCGATGCCGAGCTGATGCCGCTGCTCACGTCGGCGAACGTGGCGTGTGGTGGCCACGCCGGCGACCCGACCACGATGCGTCGCACGTGCGAACTCGCTGCCCGTCACCGCGTGGTGATCGGTGCCCACGTGTCCTATCCCGATCTGGTCGGCTTCGGGCGGCGCTTCGTCGACATGGCACCTGCCGAGCTCACCGACACGCTGTTGGCACAGATCGCTGCACTCGATGCGCTCGCCCGGCCGTCCGGTGGTGTGGTGCGGTACCTCAAGCCGCACGGTGCGCTCTACAACGCAGTGGTGCGCCACGAGCAACAGGCTGCAGCAGTCGTACGCGCCGTCCTCGAGTGGGGTGCCATGCCGATTCTCGGCCTGCCGGGCTCGGTCATCGCCGATGAGTGCCATCGTCGGGGCGTCCAGTTCGTGGCCGAGGGGTTCGCCGACCGGGGTTACCGCCCTGACGGCACGTTGGTGCCGCGCTCCGAGCCCGGGGCGCTCATCGTCGACCCGCAGGAGGCGGCCCGTCAGGCGGTCGACCTCGCAGCACGGGGCGTGGCGTCGATCTGTGTGCACAGCGACACACCGGGTGCCGTTGCCGTCGCGACAGCGGTCAACACCGCGCTCCTCGACCGAGGTCACGAACTCGAGTCGTTCGCCCTGCGCCACCCGTGATGCGTGTCCTGCCCTACGGCCCCTGGGCGATGCTGGTCGAGTTCGACGACCTCGACGAGGTCATCGCCGCCTCGACCGCATGGCGGGCGGCGTCACTGCCCGGGGTGGTCGACATCGTCCCCGCCGAGCGGACCGTGCTCGTCGAGCACGACGGACCCCTGGATCCGGCGGCGCTCGCCGCGCCTCGGCGGCCCGTGGGGTCGACACCGCGCCGGCACGGCGGCGGGAACGTCATCGAGATTCCGGTCACCTACGACGGTGTCGATCTCGAGGAGGTTGCGGACGCCGTCGGGCTGTCGCCCGCGCAGGTGGTCGCCCTGCACACGTCTGCGGTCCACCGTGTCGCGTTCTGCGGCTTCATGCCCGGCTTCGCCTATCTCGTCGACGGCCCGACCGAACTGAGCCTGCCGCGTCGTGCGACACCGCGTGAGCGGGTACCTCCTGGTTCCGTGGCGGTGGCCGCCGGGTACTCGGGCGTCTACCCGCGTGAGTCCCCGGGCGGGTGGCATCTCCTCGGGCGTACCGACGTGGTGCTGTGGGACGAGGCACGACCGGTGCCGGCCCTCCTCACGCCCGGTACGTCGGTGCGGTTCGTGGCGCGATGACGGTGCTCACTGCGCGGCTCGAGGTCACGGCGTGGGGGATCGCCGGTTCGGTGGTCGACCTGGGTGTCGTGGGCCGGGGTTGGCTCGGTGCGCCGAGGGGCGGTGCGGTCGATCCCGGCGCCCTGCGCCTCGGCAACCGCCTGGTGGGCTCCGACGAGGCAGCGGCTGGTCTCGAGACATCGGGTGGCCTCGAGGTAAGGGTCCTGGCGCCGGTGACGATGGTCTGCACCGGCGCGGTGGCCGAGGTCGCCGTCACCGGTGGTCCGCCCATGGGCTGGGGGAGTCCGGTCACGCTCCCCGCGGGGGCGGTCGTCCGCGTGGTGAGGGTGGTCGACGGCCTGCGGTCGTATCTCGCGATCCGCGGCGGCGTCAGTGCCGGCGGATCGTTGCTCGGTGTGGGGCCGGAGCCCTCGGCGCGGCCATCGCTCGCTGCGGCAGTCCCGCAGCCCCGCCGCACCACGGCGCGCATCTGGCCGGGTCCACGCCTCGACCTGTTCGACGCCTCCGCCTGGCACGCGCTCACGTCGGCGCCCTTCACGGTCTCGAGCGCGAGCCGCGTGGGCGTGCGGCTCGAGGGGCCGCGTCTCGAACGTCGGATGCCGGTCACCCTCGCCTCCGAGGGCCTCGTCGAGGGGGCGGTGCAGGTGCCGCCGGATGGTCTCCCGATCGTCATGCTCGCCGATCCCCCCACGACCGGTGGCTACCCGGTCGCTGCGGTCGTCGACCGTGGTGATCTCGAGGTGCTCGCGCAGGCCGCGCCCGGGTCCTCCGTCCGGTTCGTCGATGCCACCGCTCGCCCGAAGGGCTGACACCGTGTGCGCTACGGTGCCGCGCCATGGAGCGGCGGATCTTCGGGCTCGAGAACGAGTACGGGGTCACCTGCACGTTGCGCGGCCAGCGTCGCCTCAGCCCTGACGAGGTCGCCCGCTACCTCTTCCGGAAAGTGGTCAGTTGGGGCCGCAGCAGCAACGTGTTCCTCCAAAACGGGGCTCGGCTGTACCTCGACGTCGGCTCGCACCCCGAGTACGCCACGCCGGAGTGCGACAGCATCTACGACCTCGTCGTGCACGACCGGGCAGGCGAGCGAATCCTCGAGGGCCTCGTGCAGTCGGCCGAGCAGCGACTCCGCGAGGAAGGCATTCGCGGGACGGTGTACCTGTTCAAGAACAACACCGACTCGGCGGGCAATAGTTACGGGTGTCACGAGAACTACCTCACCAGCCGCAGTGACGACCTCGGTGCGTACGCCGAGGTGCTCATCCCGTTCCTCGTCAGCCGACAGATCTTCACGGGTGCCGGCAAGGTGCTGCAGACAGCCCGAGGTCCGGTGTACTCGATCGCGCAGCGCGCCGAGCACATCTGGGAAGGCGTCAGCAGCGCCACCACGCGCAGCCGCCCGATCATCAACACCAGGGACGAGCCGCACGCCGACGCAGAGCGCTACCGGCGCCTGCACGTCATCGTCGGCGACAGCAACATGAGCGAGTACACGACCTTCGTCAAGGTTGGCTCGGCGGCGTGCATGCTGCGCATGCTCGAGGACCCGACCGTGGTGCTGCGCGACATGACGCTCGAGAACCCGATCCGTGCCATCCGAGACATCAGCCACGACATGACCTGCCGCCGCAAGGTGCGGCTCTCGAACGGGCGCGAGGTGAGCGCGCTCGACATCCAGCGCGAGTACCTCGACCGTGCGCTCCGCTATGCCGACACCAAGGGCTTCCCGCCGCTCGAGCAACGTGCGCTGGAGATGTGGGAGCACTGTGTGAGCACCATCGAGAACGACCCGCTGAAGCTCGATCGCGAGGTCGACTGGGTCATCAAGTACCGGCTGATCGAGGCCTTCCGCGAGCGGCATCAGCTCGCGCTCGGCGACTCGCGGGTGCAGTTGCTCGACCTCCAATACCACGACATCAGCCGCGACCGCAGCCCGTTCTACAAGCTGCAGGACCGCGGCCTCATCGAGCGGATGTGCCTCGACACCGATATCGAGGCCGCCATCGAGGAGCCGCCGCAGACCACCCGTGCTCGGCTTCGCGGCGAGTTCATCAAGCGTGCCAAGGAGCGCAAGCGCGACTACACGGTCGACTGGGTGCACCTCAAGCTCAACGACCAGGCCCAGCGCACGGTGCTGTGCAAGGACCCGTTCAAGAGCCGCGACGAACGCGTCGAGAAGCTCATCGCCTCGCTCTGAACCTGATCCCCACGCCGCCGGCGTCGTGTGGGGCCGGGCGAGCGCCACCCTGCAGCCCGACCCGACGGGTAGCGTTGCCGCCGATGTCACGGACCACACCCGAGCCCCAGCAGTTCGACGGCACGTTCGGCTGGGAAGCCCCCAGTGCGCCAGAGCCGCCGGGCGCGATGCGGCGTCTGCGCGAACTCGTCGAGTGGGTGGTCATCATCGCGGTGGCGATCTCGGCGGCCTTCTTCGTCAAGGCGTACGTGGTGCAACAGTTCCAGGTGGCCGGCAACTCGATGAAGAACACGCTCCAGGACACTGATCGGGTACTGGTGAACAAGCTCAGCTACCGGCTCCACGACCCGAACCGCGGTGACGTCGTGGTGCTGAAGACGATCGAGAGCTCCGGCGAGCGCGACCTCATCAAGCGAGTCATCGGTCTGCCGGGCGAGACGATCGATGTGCGCAACTGTCAGGTGTACATCGACGGCCGCCTGCTCGTCGAGCCGTACCTCGACCCCGAGATCGCGCCGTGTACCGATCCGAACGCGTTCGAGTTCCCGTACCTCGTCCCCGACGACACCGTGTTCGTGATGGGCGACAATCGCCCCGGGTCGAAGGACAGCCGCGACATCGGCGCAGTCGAGTATGCCGACCTCCTCGGCCGGGCGTTCGTGGTCATCTGGCCCACCGAGGACTGGGAGTGGCTCTGACCTCGTCACATCGCGCCCGGACGCAGCAGGCTCAGCGGGTCGGGTCGATCGAGCCGATCTGAGCGCGGGCTGCGTCGACCAGTCGGTCGGGGTGATCGCTGTAGACCGCGTCGAGGCCCATGCGCAGCGCCTGCTCCAACAGGTGGGGCGCCTGCAGGTCCCACGCGAACGCAACGCGCTCGAACCGGTGGAACAGCGCGACGAGTCCACCGTTCCAGTCGGTGTGGTGAAGGTTGATGCCGTCGATCCCCTCTGCGGCGAGCGTGGCGGCTCGTCGCTCCGGGCCCTCCTTGATCGCCGAGAGGCGGGTGCTGTCGACGAGCCTCGCGCCGCGTCCGCGCAGTGGATACAACACCGCACGCCGCGGGGCGCAGAGCCACACCCGCGGAAGCATGGAGCGGTCGACCGACTCGACGACGTCGATCACTGTCGGCCCGGCGGCAGGGTCCTTGAGGTCGAGCGAGAGCGAGTACTCGGTACCGCATCGCTCGAGCAGTTCGCGCAGCGTCGGGATGTGGGCCGGCAGGTCGGCCCGACACAGCTCGCGGATGGGTGTCGACCGCCCGAACCGTCGGCGTACCACACCGTCGTGGTCCAGGACGACCTCGCCGTCGGCGGTCAGCCAGGCGTCACTCTCGAGGCCTGTGGCGCCCAGTCGCAGGCCGAGCTCGAACGCCTCGAGGGTGTTCTCCGGGGCGTAGGCCCGTGCCCCGCGGTGCGCGAACGAGATCGGCGGGTCGAGGAGCGAGGGCAGGCGCTGCTGCACCCTCCGATCTTGCCACGGGCCCGCCGCCGGGCGGCGGGAGCCACCTCCTAGACTGCCGCCGTGTTCAACATCGACGGCAGCGAGATGATCTTCCTGCTCCTCGTCGCCCTCGTGGTGCTCGGCCCGGAGAAGCTGCCCGACGCCGTGCGCAAGTTCGCCAAGGGCTACGCAGAATTCCGCAAGATGGCGACCGGCTTCCAGGGCGAGCTGAAGTCGGTGCTCGACGAGCCGATGCGCGAGCTGCGTGGCACCGCGGACGCCGTCATGAATGCAGCCCGCCTCGACCTCGACCTCTCGCCGGCCACCGGGACCCCTGCGCCCGGCGCGAACGTGCCGATGGCCTCAGCGACGGGTGATGCCGCACTTGCCGCCGAGAGCGCTCCTGCACCGGCGTCGCCGGGTGGACTCGATTTCGGCAATGTCGCCGAACGGCGGCGCGAGCGCGCCGCGCGAGCCGAGGGCGGCGACACCGCCTCCGAGCCCGCACCGTCTGCCCACGAACCGGAGCCGTGGGAATGAGCACCCAGGCGGTCGACGGCCGCATGACGCTGATCGAGCACCTCGCCGAGCTGCGCACCCGCATCATCCGGGCGACGCTCGGCATCGTCGTCGGCTTCATCGTGATGATCGCGTTCTACGACCAGGTCCTCGACTTCATGCGCCTGCCGTACGAGCAGCTGTGCGAGAAGAAGCCCGACCTGACGTGTGACCTGCAGTTCATCGGACCGCTCGAGGGATTCGGCACCCGACTCAGCATCAGTACCTATGGGGCGATCATCCTCGCCCTGCCGGTGATCCTCTGGCAGATCTGGCGCTTCGTCGTGCCGGCACTCCACGCCAAGGAGAAGCGGTACGCGATCCCGTTCATCACGTCGTCGATCGTGCTGTTCCTGATGGGCGGCGCAGTGGCGTACCTGACGCTCACCCCGGCCCTCGACTTCCTCATCAGCTGGGCCGGCAGTGACGTCAAGGCCAATTTCCGGGTGAGCGAGTACGTCAAGCTGTTCGGACTCATGATCGCCGCATTCGGCGTCACGTTCGAGTTCCCGGTGCTGCTGGTGTTCCTGCAACTCGTCGGCGTGCTCACGCCCCAGACCCTGATCAAGCAGTGGCGCTACGCGATCGTGATCATCTTCCTCATCGCGGCAGTCATCACGCCCAGTGGCGACCCGTACTCGATGATGGCAATGGGCCTCCCGATGGCGCTCTTCTACTTCATCAGCGTCGTCATCGGCCTGGTCGTCCAGCGTCGCAAGCGAGCGCGCGAGGCCGCGTCCTGACGTCGCCCGTGGTGCGCGCCGACCGGCCACTGCTCGTCGGTCACTACCCGTTCGCCCTCGACACGTTCCAGACGAGCGCCCTCGATGCGCTCGATGCAGGTCAGTCGGTGCTGGTCGCGGCACCGACCGGCAGCGGCAAGACCGTGGTCGCCGAGTACGGCATCGACGCCGCGCTCGCCGATGGTCGTCGGGCGTTCTACACGGCACCGGTGAAGGCGCTGTCGAACCAGAAGTACCGCGACCTCGTCGCTCGTCTGGGTCCGCACCGCGTGGGCCTGCTCACGGGTGACAACTCGATCAACGGCGACGCGGACGTGGTGGTCATGACCACCGAGGTGCTGCGCAACATGATCTATGCCGGGGGACGCGGACTGCGCAACCTCGGTCTCGTCGTGCTCGACGAGGTGCACTTCCTGCAGGACGCCTATCGCGGACCGGTGTGGGAAGAGGTCATCATCCATCTCCCGACCACGGTGCAACTGGTGTGCCTGTCCGCCACGGTCAGCAATGCGGTCGAGTTGGCCGACTGGATCTCGACGGTTCGCGGCCCGACCGAGCCAGTGCTCGAGGACCGTCGTCCGGTGCAGCTCGATCACATGTTCCTCGTCGGCGACGCGACGCACGACCGCATCCACCTCATGCCGACACTGCTCAACGGACGGCCGAACCCCGACGCGGTGCGCCTCGACGACGAGGCAGTACGGCGGGGTCGCGG
>JBMSSR010000140.1:0-7866 GCA_049424465.1 Ilumatobacteraceae bacterium | reverse complement strand
GCAACGGCATGTGCGCCTTGAAGACCGGCAACGCCGTGATCTTCGCGCCGCACCCGAAGGCGCAGAAGTGCACGGAGCACCTCACGAACGAATTCATGAACATCGTGAAGAAGCACGGCGGCCCGGACAACCTCATCCAGACCATCAAGAACGGCTCCGTGCAGAAGACGCAGGAGCTCATGCAGTCGGCGGATGTCGTCGTCGCCACGGGCGGCGGCGCCATGGTGAAGTCGGCGTACTCCTCCGGTAAGCCGTCCTACGGCGTAGGCGCGGGCAACGTGCCCGTGATCATCGACCGGGGCGTGGACTTCAAGGACGCCGTGAACAAAATCGTCACGGGCGCCGCGTTCGGCGCCCACGACATGGGGTGGGTCGAGTCCAACTCACCGGCCGACGGCGTGACGGTGCGCGAGGTCACGTCTGCCCGCGCCGTCATCAACCTGTGCGGGCCGCTCAGCCGCACGGTGCTCGAGCGCGTCGTCGAGGACGACGTCAGCAACGCGGCGTTCCCGCACGCCACCGGCCGCGTCATCACGATCGGCTCGGCGCCGGTACTGGCCCTGCGCGTCGGTTATCACGGCGAGCTCGGCTGGGAACTGCACGTACCCACCGAGTACGCGACCCACGTCTACGACACGCTGCGCGAGGCCGGGGCCGACCTCGGCATCGTCGACGTCGGGTACCGGGCGATCGACACCCTGCGGATGGAGAAGGGCTACCTGTACTGGAGCACCGACATCACTCCCGACACCACGCCGTGGGAGGCAGGCCTCGGCTGGCGCGTCGACCTGTCGAAGCCCGACTTCATCGGACGCGACGCACTGGTCGCGCAGAAGGCTGCGGGTGCCAGTCGGCGGCTGTGCACGTTCACGCTCGGTCGGATGGCCTACCCGGTCAGCGGTGAGGCGATCACCGTGACGGGCGGGGACGGCGCGGTGGTCGGCTTCACCACCAGCGCCAACTTCGGCCACACCGTCGGTTCGCCGGTGGTGTACGGCTACGTGCCGACCCACCTGATGGACACCGTGCCCGACGACGGGTGGACGATCGAGGTGTACGGCGAGCAGATCCCGGCCGTGCGCCACCGCCGACCGCTGCACGACCCGACAAATGCGAGACTCAAGTCATGAGCGACGACCTCATCGCAGCCGCACTGGGCCGAGCCGGACTCCCGGCCGATGCACCCGTCAGCCGCCTCGCTGGGCTCACCAACGTGAACTACCTCGTCGACACGCCCGGCGGGCAGGTGGTGCTGCGCATCCCGGGTGCCGGCACGAGCGAGTACATCGACCGGCGCAACGAGGAGCACGCCGCTCGCTCGGCGGCCGCAGCGGGCATCAATGCCGACGTGCTCTTCTTCGACGCGACCGACGGGCTGATGGTGACGCGCTTTCTCGGTGAGGCCGTCACGATGAACGCCGAGCGATTCCGCGACCTCGGTGCCGTGCGGCGGGCCGGCGAGGCGTTCCGCGTGCTGCACACCACCGCTGCGCCGTTCGCGAACGATTTCGACCTGCTCGGTTCGATCGACGGCTACAAGCGACTGCTCGCCGAGAAGGGTGCGCGACTGCCCGACGGCCACGACGCCCTGCAGGCAACGGCCAACGACACCCAACGCGCGCTCGAGGCGCACCCCCGGCCACTGGTGCCGTCGCACTGCGACCCGTTGTGCGAGAACTTCCTCGACACCGGCACACGAATGTTCGTCATCGACTACGAGTACTCGGGCAACAACGACCCGATGTGGGACCTCGGCGACCTCTCGGTCGAGGGCGAGTTCGACGCCGACCAGGACGCGGCACTGTTGCACGCCTATTTCGGTGCCGACCCGCCTGCGTCGGACGTGGGCCGCATGGTCGCCTACAAGGCGCTGTGCGACTGGCTGTGGAGCCTGTGGGGCATCCTCCAGCACGTCAACGGCAATCCGGTCGATGACTTCTGGGCGTACGCCGTCGGCCGCTTCGACCGCTGCGCGCGGCTGATGTCGAGCCCCGACTACGCACGGCACCTCGCCGCCATCGGCAGCTGAGCGCCCGCCGATCGACCGACTCGTCGCTCACCCGCGTCCGACCCCACCCGCCCGCGTCGCGTGCCTGACGGTGTGCCGAACATGACGGGCAGTGGCGCGCCGTGCTAGGATTCCACCATACGGACTTGTTCCGCATCGTGGAAAAGGGGACTTCATGAGTGACGCCGACGATCTCGACCTCGCCGCACTGCCCGACGACGAGTTGGTCACGCAGATGCACGAGGACCTCTATGACGGTCTCGCACCCGAGATCGCCGAGGGCACGCTCATCCTGCTCGACCGCGGGTGGGCCCCCGACAAGGTGCTCAACGACGCGCTGGTCGAGGGCATGCGCATCGTCGGCATCGACTTCCGCGACGGCATCCTCTTCGTCCCCGAGGTGCTGCTCTCCGCCAACGCCATGAAGGCCGGCATGGAGATCCTGCGACCGCTGCTGGCCGAGACCGGCGCCGAGCCGATCGGCAAGGTCGTCATCGGCACCGTCAAGGGCGACATCCACGACATCGGCAAGAACCTCGTCGCGATGATGCTCGAGGGTGCCGGCTTCGAGGTGATCGATCTCGGGATCAACACCGACGTCGACGCCTTCCTCGCCGCCCTCGAGGAGCACCAGCCCGACATCCTCGGCATGTCGGCG
The DNA here is from genome assembly GCA_049424465.1 of Ilumatobacteraceae bacterium. Classification (GTDB taxonomy): domain Bacteria; phylum Actinomycetota; class Acidimicrobiia; order Acidimicrobiales; family Ilumatobacteraceae; genus UBA668. The sequence goes on along the minus strand of JBMSSR010000140.1, from coordinate 5,200 downwards.
CTGCTCACCACCACCATGCCGTACATGAAGGTCGTCATCGACACCCTCCAGGAGCGCGGGCTGCGCGACAAGTACGTCGTCATGGTCGGCGGTGCCCCGCTCAACGAGGAGTTCGGCCAGGCCATCGGCGCCGACGCCTACTGCCGCGACGCCGCGATCGCGGCCGAGACCGCCAAGCAGCTCGTCGCGGCCCGCCGTGGTCACGCCGAGCCGCCCGGACCCTCGGTCGCCTGATCCTGCCACGATGAACCGGCCACTCGTGCTCGCCTGTGGCGCGCTCGTCGCCGAACTGCGCGCCGTGTTGGCTGCCGACGCGCTCACCGAGCAGATCGACGTGCGCTACCTCCCGGCCAACCTGCACAACCGGCCGCACGAGATCGCGCCCGCCATCGCCGAAGCGTTGGCCGAGGCCGATCCCGACCACACGCGCCCGGTCCTCGTGGCGTACGCCGATTGCGGCACCGGTGGCGCCCTCGACCGTCTGCTCGACGGGATGCCGAACGCCCGGCGACTGCCCGGCGCGCACTGCTACGAGTTCTTCGCCGGCACCGCACTGTTCGCCGCGCTACACGACGCCGAGCCGGGCACCTTCTACCTGACCGACTTCCTGGCCAAGCACTTCGACGCGCTCGTGTGGCAGGGGCTCGGCCTCGACCGCCACCCGCAACTACGCGACACGTACTTCGGTCACTACACGCGCGTCGTGCTGTTGTCACAGGCCGACGGCGCCGCACTCGACACCGTGCTGGCGGCGGGTCACGAGGCCGCAGCGCGCCTCGGCCTGCGCTTCGAGCACCATCACGTCGGACTCACCCCCTTCGCCATCGCCATCGGAAAGGTCGCCTGATGCCCCGTCGTTCGTCCAGCGAGATCGTCGTCATCATGTGGCGCGACATCCCCGCGCAGATCAACGGCCGGGACGGTGACGCCAAGCACCAGGCGATGCTGCCGCACCGCTTCCAGAAGGCCATCGACCGCGCTGCCATGGTGGCCGGCAAGAAGACGGCCCAGGAGTACGTGGCCGAGTGGCGCCGCACCTCGCACCCGGTCACCGGCGACCTCGCCGAATGCGTCGAGGCCACTGCGGCCACGATCGACCGTGAATTCACCAACGAGCGCCTCCACGTGCTCGTCGACAACGGGGGCTGGGACCCCGCCTCACCCGAACAGGAGCACTCGTCATGACCCACACCGTCGTCAGCTCGGCCACCAAGGAGGTGGTCATCGGGTTCGACAAGCCGTTCGTGATGATCGGCGAGCGCATCAACCCGACCGGTCGCAAGCTCCTCGCCGAGGAGATGAAGAACGGCGACTTCAGCCGTGTCGAGGCCGACGCCCTCGCCCAGGTCGCGGCCGGTGCGCAGATGCTCGACGTCAACGCCGGCATCCCGCTCGCCGACGAGCCCGCCCTGCTCGCCCGCGCCGTGCAGCTCGTGCAGTCCATCACCGACGTACCGCTGTCGATCGACTCGTCGATCATCGCCGCGCTCGAGGCCGGCCTGTCGGTCTACAAGGGCAAGGCCCTCGTCAACTCGGTCACCGGCGAGGACGAGGTGCTCGAGCGAGTCCTCCCGCTGGTCGCCAAGTACGGCGCCGCAGTCGTGGCCATCAGCAACGACGAGACCGGCATCAGCGAGGACCCCGACGTGCGCTTCGAGGTGGCGAAGAAGATCGTCAACCGCGCCGCCGACCACGGCATCCCCGCCAGTGACGTCGTCGTCGACCCGCTCGTGATGCCGATCGGCGCGATGGGCACTGCCGGCCGGCAGGTGTTCCAGCTGCTGCGCCGCCTGCGCAGCGAGCTGAAGGTCAACACCACGTGCGGTGCGAGCAACGTCAGCTTCGGGCTGCCGAGCCGCAACAACATCACGGGCACCTTCCTCGCGATGGCCATCTCGAACGGCATGACCTCGGCGATCATGAACCCGCTGCACGACGAGGTGAAGACGATGGTCATGGCAGCCGACGTGCTCGCCGGGAACGACCAGGACTGCATGGCCTGGATCCGCGCCAACCGCGACCCCGAGGCCGACGGCGGCGCCCGCGAGCGCCGTACCGGCGGCGACCTCGACTCGGTGTGCGGTGGTCGCGGCATCTGCGGCCGCTGCCAGGTCGCGTTCAGCGAGGCGTCGTTCCCGAAGTGGGCCATCGACAACGCGGTCGACTCGCTTTCGCCGTTCGGCGACACCGAGCGGGCCTACGACACGCGACGTGGCATGAAGCCCGACCGTCGGCTGGGCTGCTGCGCGGTCGTGAACGACGACGTGGTGCTCGACGTGCCGCCCGAGAGCCAGGTGCACCGACCGGTCGTGCGCAAACGGCTCGATATCGCCGACGTCGTGCTCGACCCGGCGATTGCGCTCTGCTACCTCGAGCTGCCCAAGAGCGTTCTCGGCGACGCCGCATCGATGAGCGACCTGCTCGCCGACGCGCTGCGCACCGAGTTCGGTCGCACCGTCACGCACCTCGACCTTGCGGTGCTGCAGCAGGTGCACCATGCCTTCGCCGGCGAGCAGCGTGCCGCCACCGTCGCCGTCCGCGGCGATGCGGTGGTCGCGGTGTGGCCCGGGTACGTCGAGCGAGCCGTCGGCGTCGCGGTCGACATCGGCAGCACCACGATCGCCGGTCACCTGTGCGACCTCACCACCGGCGAGGTCCTGTCGTCGGCCGGGCGCATGAACCCGCAGATCCGGTTCGGCGATGACCTGATGAGCCGCGTGTCGTACGTGATGATGAATCCCGGTGGCGACCGACAGCTCACCGAGTCGGTGCGCACCGCGCTCAACGAGCTGATCGACGAGCTGTGCGACGAGGCGGGCGCCGTCCACGCCGACGTCCTCGACATCGTGCTCGTCGGCAACCCGATCATGCACCATGTCGTGGCCGGCATCGACCCCACGCCGCTCGGGCAGGCACCGTTCACGCTCGCGACCGCCGACGCCATCTCGGTGCGGGCCGCCGAGTTCGACCTGCGCTGCCCCAACGCCCTCGTGTACCTCGCACCGTGCATCGCCGGGCACGTCGGCGCAGACACCGCTGCCGTGATCCTCAACGAGGGACCGCACCGCGGTGCCGAGATGCAGCTCGTCGTCGATGTGGGCACCAATGCCGAGATCGTGCTCGGTGACTCGTCCCGCCAGTTCGCCGCCAGCTCACCCACCGGGCCGGCTTTCGAGGGAGCGCAGCTCAGCTGCGGCCAGCGCGCCACGGCCGGTGCGATCGAGCGCGTGCGCATCGATCGTGACACCCTCGAGCCCCGCTTCAGGGTCATCGGTTCCGAGCACTGGAGCAACGAGCCCGAGTTCGCCGAGTCGGTCGACGGACTCGACATCTCGGGCGTCTGCGGCTCGGGCATCATCGAGGTCATCGCCGAGATGTACCTCGCCGGCATCATCGACACTGACGGCGTCATCCAGGGCTCGCTCGCCGAGCGCTCCCCGCGAGTCGTCGCCGACGGTCGCACGTTCTCGTACGTGCTGCACGAGGCCGACGGCGTGCGTCTCGCCATCACCCAGAACGACGTACGCGCCATCCAGCTCGCAAAGGCTGCGCTGCGCGCCGGCATCGAGTTGCTCTACGTCCACGCCGGTGTCACCGAAGTCCACGACATCCGGCTCGCCGGTGCGTTCGGCAGTCACATCGACCCGGTGTACGCACTCGTGCTCGGCCTCGTGCCCGACTGCCCCGTCGACCGGGTGCGCTCGGTCGGCAACTCGGCCGGCGCCGGTGCCGTGCGGGCACTGCTGTCGATGACCGCCCGTCACGAGATGGAGGCGGCCGTGCGCAGCGTCACCAAGATCGAGACCGCGACCGAACCCGAGTTCCAGTCGCAGTTCGTGGCGGCGATGGCCTTCCCCCATGCCGTCGCGCCGTCGACCCACCTCGCCGGCGTCGTCACGCTCCCCGAGCGCACGGCCTCGTCCGCCGGCACCGACCGCGGCGGCCGCCGCCGGCGCGCCCGCACCGAACAGGAGACAGCATGAGCGATCAAGGCGGACGTCGTTCCGGTGGCCGCGCCGGGCGTGCAGCGATGCGCGCCGCCAGCGTCGTCGACCGGGTGCCCTATCTGACGCGCACCATGCAGCCGTTCGAGATCCTCTCCGAGGAGGCGCTCGCGACCATCGAGCACACGGCTGACACCGTTCTCGAGGAGGTCGGCATCGAGGTGCGCGACTACCCGGAGGCGCTGCCCATCTTCCAGCGCGGCGGCGCCATCGTCGAGGGCACCCGCGTGCGCTTCCCCCGCGGTCTGTGCCGCGAGATCGTGTCCACGAACGCGCCGGCGCAGTACACCCAGCACGCCCGCAACCCGCTGCACAGCGTCGAGATCGGTGGGCCGCACACGGTGTTCGCGCCCAACTACGGCTCGCCGTTCGTGCACGACCTCGACCATGGCCGTCGGTACGCGACGCTCACCGACTTCCAGAACTTCGTCAAGCTCGCCTACTCGTCACCGTGGCTGCACCACTCGGGCGGCACTGTGTGCGAGCCCGTCGACGTGCCGGTCAGCAAGCGCCACCTCGACATGGTGTATTCGCACCTCAAGTACAGCGACAAGCCGTTCATGGGCTCGGTCACCGCCGGCTCGCGTGCTGCCGACAGTGTCGAACTGGCACGCATCGGCTTCGGTGGCGACCTCGCCGACCGCACGGTGATGACCAGCCTCATCAATGCCTCGTCGCCGCTCGTGTGGGACGGCACGATGCTCGCCGCCGCACAGTGCTACGCCGAGCACAACCAGGCGTGCATCATCACGCCGTTCATCCTCGCCGGCGCGATGGCGCCCGCGACGAGCGCCGGCGTCGCCGTGCAGACACTCGCCGAGGCGCTCGCGGGCATGACCTTCGTGCAGCTCGTGCGCCCCGGTGCACCCGTCGTGTTCGGCTCGTTCGCCAGCAGTATGAGCATGCAGACCGGTGCACCCACGTTCGGGACGCCCGAGCCGGCACTCGTCCTGTACACGGTGGCCGCGCTCGCCCGCCGCCTCGGCGTGCCGTTCCGCTCGGGCGGCTCGCTGACCGCCTCGAAGCTGCCCGATGCACAGGCCGCCTACGAGAGCGCCAACACGCTGCAGCCCACCGTGCTCGGTGGCGTCAACTTCGTGCTCCACGCCGCCGGGTGGCTCGAGGGCGGCCTCGCGATCGGGTACGAGAAGTTCATCCTCGATGAGGACCAGTGCGGGATGGCGGCCACGTTCACG
>JBMSSR010000139.1:0-7940 GCA_049424465.1 Ilumatobacteraceae bacterium | reverse complement strand
GACGCCTGGGCGTACTCGTCTGCCTTGGCGAGGAAGCCGGCCGGTGGCGCCGGCTCCTCCATCCGCTCGAGCAGCAGCCCGTGGTCGGAGAGCGTATTCACGTACCGGCTGAGAGGCCGATGGATGAACGGGATGAACACGTTCTTCTCGACCTCCTCGATCGTCTCGTCCTCGACGAGGTACGGGCCGATCCGCCAGTACTGCTCGGGCGGATCGAGGAACTGATCGTCGATCCAGCCGCTGTTGGGCGTCTGCAGCAGCGGGTGGTTGAGGAAGAAGCAGAAGCGACCGCCGGGCTCGAGCACGCGCGACACCTCCGCGATCGCGTCGTCGACGTCGCGGATGTGCTCGAACACGAGGCACGCCACCACTGCGTCGAACGACGATGCGGCGAACGGCAGGCCCGCGGCACCCGCCCGGGCCGTCACGGTGCCGCGCGCTGCGGCGACACGCACGCAGTTCCAGGTCGGGTCGACGCCGATCACCTCGGCGCCGAGGCGTGCCGCGAGACGGCTCACCTGTCCGTCACCGCAGCCCACGTCGAGCACGCGTCGCGCGCCACCGAGTTCGCGCGCCGCCAGCGGGAGGATCTGCTCCTCGTACTCGGGGTCGGCACCGTCGGTGAACCCGTCGATCCACCACCCCGCGTGTGTCTCCCACAGGTCGGTCGGTTGCTCGGCGGCCATGCCCCGAGCGTACGGGGCAGCGACGGGCGCGCACCGGTTCGCTGCGGTTCGCGACGTGTGGCCGGTGGTCCGTAGGCTCGCCGGCATGACGATCCATTTCCGTGCCCTCGACATCCCTGCCGCCGACCTCGCCGAGAAGCCGCTCGGCCAGCCGTCGGCCGAGCCGCTGAGCGGCGAGATCCTCACCCGCGCCAAGGTGTTCCTCGACAACCCGACCGTCACGGCCGGGACATGGGAGTGCGAGCCCGGCGCCTCGCGCTGGGAGTTCGTCACCCGCGGCGAGGTCATCTACGTGCTCAAGGGTCGCATGACCGTGCACGAGGACGGTGGTGAGCCGGTCGAGCTCACGCCCGGCTCGAGCTGCATCTTCCCCGTCGGGTGGAAGGGCGTGTGGACCGTGCACGAGACGCTCCGCAAGGTCTTCACCGTGTATCGCGAGCCGCAGTGAAGTTCTCGCTCTGGCCGTCGAACGGCCGCTCGTGGGACGAGACGCTCGAGTTGGCGACGTGGGCCGAGCGCTCGGGTCTCGACGGCTTCTGGTACGCCGACCACCTGATGCCCTTCCGCATCGGTGGTGTCGCCGACCCCGGTGACGCCCACGAGTGCTGGACCATCCTCACGGCGGTCGGCGCCCTCGTGCCTCGTCTGCGCCTCGTGTCGATGGTGTCGCCCGTGACGATCCACCATCCCGTTGTGCTCGCCAAGCGAGCCGTCACCGCCGACCACGTTTCGGGTGGGCGCGCCGTGCTGGGTCTCGGCGCGGGGTGGCAGGAGAACGAGCACGTCGCCTACGGCTTCGACCTGCCACCGGCCGGCCCGCGGGTGGACCGCTTCGCCGAGGCCATCGAGGCCGTGCAGCGGCTCTTGCGCTCGGACGCGGGACAGACCGTCGACCTGCAGGGCACACACTTCCGGCTCACCGGCGCGCCCCTGTCCCCCGGGCCGGTCCGCGGCTCCCTGCCGGTGCTCGTCGGCACGGGCAGCCCGCGCATGTTGCGCCTCACCGCGCGTTGGGCCGACGAGTGGAACACGTGGGGCGACCCCGCCACCGTCCGCCAGCGCACGGACCTGTTCGTCGCTGCGTGCGAGCGCGAGCAGCGCGATCCGGCCACGGTGCGCCGCTCGGTGCAGGCGCTGCTGTTCCTCGACGGTGGGCCCGAGGGCGAACAGCCCGTTGCCGGGCGCAGTCTGGTGGGCAGCGCCGCCGAGCTGGTCGAACAGCTGCAGCGCTACGCCGACCAAGGGGTCGACGAGTTCGCGATCCCCGATTTCACCCTCGGGTCATCGCACGCCCAGCGGCTGGACGTGCTCGAGCGACTGCGCACCGAGGTGCTCCCGCACGTCGGCTGACGCGTCGTCGGCGTTGCGCGACTCAGCGCGCCCCGGGGTCCGCGGTCCCGTCGTCGCCGGATGACGTGCCGCCGCCGGCACCGTCCCCGTCGTCCGACGACGTGTCGACAGGTGGCCGCTCGGCTGACGACAGGTCGGCGTGGAAGCGTTCGTGGATGGCGACCGCCACGGCCTCGGGCAGGAACGACAGCGCGCGCAGGTCGTCGAGGCTCGCCGCCTTGACGGCCTTGACGCCACCCAGCGCCTGCACGAGCTTCTTCCGGCGCGCCTCGCCCAGGCCGGTGATGCCGTCGAGCGAGCTGGTGGTCATGCGCTTGCCGCGCAGCTGGCGGTGGAAGGTGTTGGCGAACCGGTGCGCCTCGTCGCGGATGCGCTGCAGCATGAACAGTGCATCGCTGCCCCGCGGCACCTCGACGGGCACCGGTCGACCGGGTACGTACACCTCCTCGAACCGTTTGGCGAGCGAGGCGATGGGGATCTCGTCGGCGAGGCCGAGTGCCCGCACGACCCGCTCAGCCACCGCGAGCTGTCCCTTGCCGCCGTCGACCAGCAGCAGTTGCGGCGGGTACGCGAACTTCTTGGGGCGGGCGCCGGCCCTGCCGCCCTTGGAGCGACTCGACGGTGGTGTGCCGACTGATGCATCGGGGTCGACCGCCGTCTCGATCTCGGTGTCGAGCGGCGCATCGCGCTCGTCGAGGTACGCCTGCAGCCGACGTGTCAGCACCTCCTCCATCGCCGCATAGTCGTCGTTCCCGGCGACGGTCTTGACCTTGAACCGGCGGTACTCGCGAGGAGCGGGTACGCCGTCCTCGAGCACCACCATGCTGCCCACGTAGTCGGTGCCCTGCAGGTGCGCCATGTCGTAGCACTCGATCCGCAGCGGCGCCTCGGGCAGCCCGAGCAGGTCCTGCAGCTCGGTGAGCGCACGGCTGCGGGCGTTGTGGTCGCTCGCCCTGCGGAGGCGGTGGCGGACGAACTCCTCGGTCGCATTCCGGGTGACGGTCTCGTGCAGCGAGCGCTTGTCGCCGCGCTGCGGCACGCGCACCTGCACGCGACTGCCACGCAGTTCGGAGAGCCACTCCTCGTAGGTCTCGAGTGCCTCGGGCTCGACCGGCACGAGCACCTGCTTGGGGATGCCGAGTGGTGGTTCGTCGCCGTAGAGGGATTCGAGGATGCGGTCGACCAGCCCGCCGGGGGTCAGGTCCTCGACCTTGTCGAGCACGAATCCTCGCCGCCCGACGACGCGTCCCTTGCGGACGAAGAACACCTGCACAGCGGCCTCGAGCTCGTCGTCGGCGACACCGATGACGTCGAGGTCCTCGCTGCGCTCCGCCACCATCTGCTGCTTCTCGACCGCCTTGCGGACGGCCAGCAACCGGTCGCGGGCCCGGGCGGCCCGCTCGTACTCGAGTGCTGCTGCCGCGGACGCCATGTCGGCCTCGAGCCGGCCGATGATCTCGTCGGTATCACCATCGAGGAACTCGCAGAGCTCGTGCACGAGCCGCTGGTAGGCCGCGGCGTCGATCTCGCCGACGCACGGCCCGGCGCACTTCTCGATGTGGAACAACAGGCACGGGCGGCCCAGCCGGTGGTGTTCGTTGAACTTGCCTTGGCTGCACGTACGGATCGGGAAACTGCGCAGCAGCAGGTCGAGCGTGTCGCGGATGGCGTAGGCATGCGCGTACGGCCCGAAGTAGCGGGTGCCCTTGCGCTTGCGCCCGCGCATCACGACCGCTCGCGGGAACTCCTCGTCGAGCGTCACCGCGAGGAACGGGTAGCTCTTGTCGTCGCGGAGCCGCACGTTGAAGCGCGGCCGGTGCTCCTTGATGAGGCTGTACTCGAGCATGAGGGCCTCGACCTCGTTGCGGACCTCGATCCACTCGACCGACACCGCCGTCGCCACCATCTGCGCCGTGCGCGGGTGCAGGTTGCGCGGGTCCTGGAAGTAGTTGGAGAGCCGCTGGCGCAGGCTCGACGCCTTGCCGACGTAGATGACCCTGCCGTCGCGGTCCTTGAACTGGTACGAGCCCGGGGCATCGGGGATCGTGCCGGCGGGCGGTCGTTGCACCATGACGACGGGAGCCTACGACGGCTGGCAGCACGGGCGTCGCCCTCCACGACGCGGCCACGGCAAGTAGCGTGTCGCCGATGGCCGGTCGCTTCTCCCTCTCGTTCCCCGGTCGGCGCGACCACGACGACCCGTGGTTCCGCATCGGCAGCCTCGACGTCACCACGGCCGTACTCGTACCGGCCCTGTGCGTGCTGTCGATGTTCGTCTGGGCGGTCAGCCCGTCGCTGCTCGACCCCTTCGTGCTCTGGGCTGCCGATGTGAGGGGCGGCCAGGTGTGGCGAGTCGTCACCTGGCCGATCGCCAACAGTCCGGACGTCTGGACGCTGCTCATGCTGGCGATGCTGTGGTACTTCGGCCGCGAGCTCGAGCGCACGATCGGCCGCAACCGCTTCGCGTGGCTCATCGCCCTGCTCGCGGTCGCGCCCGGTGCAGTCGCGGTCCTCGCCGGCCTCGATCTCGCCGGCGCCCGCCCGCTCGAGATCGCCGTGTTCGGCCTGTTCTGCGCGCAGTACCCGCAGGTCCGGTTCTGGGGCGCGGTTCCCGCATGGGTGTTCGGCCTCGTCATCATCGGCATCGAGGTGCTCCAGGCCGTCGGCTACCGCAACGCGGGGCAGTTGCTCGTGCTCTTCACGTCGCTCCTCACCGCCGCGCTCGCCGCCCGCTCGTTCGGCCTGCTGTCCGACTATGCGTTCATCCCGCGACTCGGTCGGGCGGGTTCACCGACGCGTCGCCGCCCGCGCGCGTCGCGCCGCACGGCGCCGAGCGGTCCCACCGTCGTCGCCGGCCCGTGGGAGCAGCCGGTCGGCCTCACGGCTGCCGAGCAGCACGAACTCGACACGCTGCTCGACAAGACCAACGCCACCGGCCTCGACTCGCTGTCGCGCACCGACAAGGCACGGCTGAACGAGCTGAGCAAGAAGCTCCGGTCGCGCTGACCCGGTGTGCCGCTGACGGCACGCCCACCCTCAGCCGACAGTGGCCGTCGCCCGCATCCGCAGACTGGCGGCGTATGCCGCGACCAGCAGCAGGCCGGCCACCACGGTTGCCGAATCGGCGAGCAGGTGGAATCCCCACGCTGCCTTGATGAAGCCCGACGAGAACGCCGCAATCCCACCACAGAAACTCATCGTCAGGTCGGCGGTCCCCTGCACCTCGACCCGGGCCCCCGCGGGCACGGCGCTCGTCAGGATGCTCGAGCCCGAGATGAGGCCGATGTTCCAGCCGAGGCCCAGGAGGAACAGACCGACGAAGACGAGTGCCGGCACGTAGCCACCGAGCACCGTCAGCGCAGTACCCGCGCCGAGCACCACCGACCCCGCCATGACGGCGCGCACGGCGCCGATGCGGGCGACCAGCCGGCCGACGAGCGGCGCCAGTCCGTACATGCCACAGATGTGCAGGGCGATGACGTAGGCCGACAGGTCGCTGTGGCCGTGGTCCTTCATGTGCGGCGGCGTCATCGTCATGACCGCCACCATCGCCGCCTGTGAGACCACCATCGCGGCGAGACCGAGCGGTGCCCGACTGCTGGTCGCGATGACGCGGGCCGACACGCGCACCTGGCGGAAGGGGTTGGTGCGGCGCGCGTGCGGGTCGAGCTGTCCCGTGACGGCGAGTGGGTCCGGTCGCAGCCGGGCCCACGCCACCGACATCGACACCAGCAGCAGGACGGAGGCGAAGAAGAACGGGCCGACGAACTCGTCGAGGCCGAGCGCGAGACCGACCCGCTTCTCGTACGGCGTGAGGATCGGGCCGAACACCGCGCCGAGCGTCCCCACCCACACGATCGCGGCGATGGCGGTCGCCTTGCCGTGGTCCGGCGCGAGGTCGGCGGCGACATACCGCCCCTGGAGCGTCGCCGCCTGCGCGCCGCCGAACAGCACCATTCCGACGAGGAACAGCACGAACAGCCGCGACTGCCCGCCGATACCCGCCAGTGCGGCACCTACCGAGCCGAGCCCGAAGGCGACCATCAGGCCGGGCCGCCGACCGCGCCGGCGCATGAACGCGGTGAGCGGCACGGCGAGGAACGCCGACCCGAGCGTGAACGCCGCGCTGCCGACGCCGGCGAACCGGATGTGCCGCTCGCCCAGCAGGTCTCCGGCCAAGAGCGTCACGACGGCGACGACACCTGCCACCGCGGCCTGCCCCGGCACCTGTGCGAGGCGCAGTGTCGCGATCGTGCGCCGCTGCAGCGGGGCCCAGTCAGCGGTGTCCGGCGGCGGCTGCATCGTGGTCACCGATGCATCCTCACAGACCGACACCGGTCAGCCGGTGACGCCCCATCCGACCGACGACCGTGCTCAGGTGGCGAGCAGCGGGGCGAGGAAGCGCCCGGTGTGACTGGCGGCCACTGAGGCGACGGCCTCGGGCGGGCCCTCTGCCACGACGGTGCCGCCACCGCTGCCGCCCTCGGGGCCGAGGTCGACGAGCCAGTCAGCGGTCTTGATGACGTCGAGGTTGTGCTCGATCACCAGCACCGTGTTGCCCTGGTCGACGAGGCGCGACAGCACCGTGAGCAGCCGGCGCACGTCCTCGAAGTGCAGGCCGGTGGTCGGCTCGTCGAGCAGGTAGATGGTGTGACCGGTGCTGCGCTTCGCGAGCTCGGTGGCGAGCTTGACTCGCTGCGCCTCGCCGCCCGAGAGCGTCGGTGCCGATTGACCAAGTCGCACGTAGCCCAGACCGACGTCCATGAGCGTCTGCATGTAGCGCGCGATGGCCGGCTGGTTGGCGAAGAAGTCGACCGCCTCGGCCACCGGCATGTCGAGCACCTCGGCGATGTTCTTGCCCTTGAACTGGATGTCGAGCGTGTCGCGGTTGTACCGCGCTCCCTTGCAGACCTCGCACGGCACATAGACATCGGGAAGGAAGTGCATCTCGATCTTGATGGTGCCGTCACCCGAGCACGCCTCGCACCGTCCGCCCTGCACGTTGAAGCTGAAGCGGCCCGGCAGGTAGCCCCGAACCTTTGCCTCCGCCGTGGTGGCGAACAGCTTGCGGATGTTGTCGAACACCCCGGTGTAGGTGGCGGGGTTGCTGCGCGGCGTCCGACCGATCGGCGACTGGTCCATGTCGATGACCTTGTCGAGGTGATCGACTCCCTTGACGTGCTTGTGCTTCCCCGCAGCGTCCTTCGACTTGTAGATCTTCTGCATCAACACCGGCAGCAGGATGTCGCGCACCAGCGTGCTCTTGCCGCTGCCGCTGACGCCGGTGACCGCCACGAAGCAGCCCAGTGGGAGGCGCACGTCGATGTTCTGCAGGTTGTGCTCGCGCGCGCCGACAACCTCGAGCCACTCCGAGCCGGGCGCCCGCCGGTGCTGCGGCACCGGGATCGACTTGCGGCCGCTGAGGTACTGACCGGTGACGGACTCCTTCGATTTGAGGATGCCCTTGACCGGTCCGCTGTACACCACTGCCCCACCGTGCTCGCCGGCACCCGGGCCGATGTCGACGATCCAGTCGCTCTCCTTGATGGTGTCCTCGTCGTGCTCGACCACGAGCACCGTGTTGCCGAGGTCGCGCAGCCGCACGAGCGTGTCGATGAGGCGACGATTGTCGCGCTGGTGCAGACCGATGGACGGCTCGTCCAGCACGTACAGCGTGCCCACCAGGCCGCTGCCGATCTGACTGGCGAGCCGAATGCGCTGTGCCTCGCCACCCGCGAGCGTCCCCGCAGAGCGCGACAGCGTGAGGTAGTCGAGTCCGACATCGAGCAAGAAACCAAGGCGGGCATTAATCTCCTTAGTGACCCGCTCGGCGATCATGCGGTCGCGTTAGCTGAGCTCGAGCGCAGCGAGGAACGTGCTCGAGTCAGCGATCGCCATGTCGCA
>JBMSSR010000138.1:0-8058 GCA_049424465.1 Ilumatobacteraceae bacterium | reverse complement strand
CGGCCGGCCGCCCTGGCCGGTCGATCGCGCTATTTCACTCTGTGCAATACTCTGCCATACTACGCAACATGCCGAACGATGTCCAGCCATCGACGACGCATGCCACGCCGCGCGCCACGGACCGAGGGCTGTCACTGCTGCGGGTCGTCGCCGACGCGTCTGCCGAGCAGCCACCCGGTATCTCGCTCGCCGATGCGGCGCGTGCCGTCGACCTCACCCCGAGCACCGCACTGCGCCAGCTCCGCTCGCTCGAGGCGGCAGGGTTCGCCGCTCGCGACCACGACGGCCGCTACGTGCCGGGACCAGAACTGCTGCGCATCGCCCGCGCGCTCGCCACCACCGCCACGCTCCCCCGTCTCGCCGAGCCCTCGCTGCGCTCGCTGGCCGAGCACACCGGCGAGTCGGCATACCTCGCGCAACCGATCGACGCGTCGACTGCCACCTATGTCGCGATGCACGAGGGCAGCCACACCGTGCGCCACGTCAGCTGGCTGGGCCACGTCGTGCCGCGCCGGTCGCGGGCGGTCGGCGCCGCCCTCGCCGGCTGCGGCGACGACGACGGTGTCGCGATGCGCGTCGCCGCGGTCGAGGACGGCACCACCGCCGTCTCGGCACCGGTGCGGGACGCATCCGGCGCGGTCATCGCAGCGCTCAGCGTCGTCGGCCCGTCGTACCGCTTCGAGGGCGTCGCGCTGCGCACGGCGCGCACCGTCGTGGCCGCCGAGGCCGACACGCTCAGCCGCCTGATGGGGGCGCCAGCCCGAGCAGCCCGTCGAACGCCTCGCGCCCGAATGGCACCAGGCGCCTGATCCGCAGCGCCTGACACGTCGCGCCCATCGCAGGGTCGGCCAGCGCCCCGTCGATCGCTGCCCGCAGCACGCCGACCGTCGACGCCCGCGATGCGGCGCACACGAGCGGGAGCGTGGGGACCAGCGGGCCGTGGTCGACCACGTGCAGCGCAGCGCCGAGGCGCGGGTCGGCCGACACCGCGTGCTCGAACGTGACGGCATCGATGCTCGCGACGTCGGCGTCGCCGACCGCCACTGCATGCATGCTCTGCACGTGCGCGCCGGTCTCGACGATCACCGGGGGTCGACCGCCCCACACGGCACAGAGGCTCACCCAGCCCGACAGGCTGTCGAGCCCGTTGACGGCGGCGCGCACACCGGGCGCGGCACGCAGTTCGTGCACCGACAGCGGGCGTCGGGCGACGATCACCGACCGGTACCGACCGTCGTGGGCGAACGGCGCCACGACGTCGAACGAGCCGATGACCGCGACGACACCGGTCAGCACCGTCGCCAGCGGCCACCCGCACGCCTGACCCAGCACCAGGGCGGGGTCGCGCCACGACTCGTGCACGTCGACGTCCCACGACAAACCCTCCGGTGCATCGACGAGATCGAGCCGCGTGCGTACCGCGGCCCACAGCCGGTCGTACGCCCCGCGCAGGTGCGCGAAGGGGTACATCCCCAGCGCTGCGAGCGTCATTGCGGCAGCAGCGGGCTGACCGGCTGGTGGAACGGCCGGAAGAAGTAAGTGCGCACGACCTGCAGGTACCCGCCCTCGTACAGGCCGGCCCCGGCCGCGGCGAGTGCATCACTGCCGAGTTCGCGGTGCGCCGCCGGGATGCGGTACCACGCGAGGTCGGGCCGCGCGTGGTGCGTGTGGTGCAGATTGTTGTTGAGGAACAGCAGGCTCATCACCGGTCCCGCCTTCACCACGGCCGAGCGGGTTCCTGAGGCGACCGCCTGGTGCTCGGCGAACGAGCGCAGGTGCGTGCACGACGACCCACCGATGACGAAGCACACGACGTACTCCACCGGCGGGAAGCCGACCGTGCCGAACAGCCACCAACCGAACGCTGCGGACAGCACGACCTGCACGAGCCACTGCGACACGATGCGTCGCTCACCCAGGCAACGCGCCTCGCCCAACCAGAACCTCGGGATCGCGCGCATCGGCCCGAGCACGAGCCTGCCGGGGATCGTGCGCAGCAGGATGCCCCACGCACGGCCCACACGGGTGCGTCGCGCCCACGCCTCGGGCGTCACGTAGTAACTCTCCGGGTCCTCGATGGGGTCGGTGAGGTCGGCGAGGTGGTGGACGGTGTGCCAGTACTTGTAGCGGCCGAACGGCAGCCAGAAGTTGAGCGGCAGCCACCCGAGCGCGCCGTTCACCCAGTTCCAACGGGTGGGGTGGCCGTGCAGCAGCTCGTGGCCGAACGACATCCAGAGTCCGCCGAGGTACACCAGCGCTGGCGCCGAGAGCCACCACGGCACCGAGCCGTGGCCGAGCACGAGCGCCAACCACGCCGCCGCGAACGCGACCATCAGACACACGGTGGGCCACTCGACCGACTGTCGCTCCGTTCGACCGTCCATCGGCTCCGACGATACACACCTGTCCGCGCGCCGGCCCAGCGGGCGGCCCCGTGCGGGCCGTCCCGTCCCTCAGCGTGTGACCGCAGCGACGAGCAGGTCGTGGGGCAACGCATGCACCGTCCTGCCCCGGTGGCCGACGGAGGTCGTCGCCGCGACCAGTGCGTTCCACACGGCCTCCTCGACGGCCTCCGCGGCCGCCTCGAACAACGGCGTCATGTGCGCGTGCGGCAGCGACCGCAGCGCGACCGCCGCACCTGCGTCCTCGGGCACGCGGTTGCCGGTGCTCCACGCCACGACGATGTCACCACTGCTGTCCGCAGCGATGCTGCCCACACGGGCGAGACCGATCGTGGCCCGCTGGGCGAGGCGTCGGCACTGATCGGCCAGCAGCGGGGCATCGGTCGCGAGCAGGACGATGATCGACCCTGCCTCCGGGGCATACGGCTCGGCGGGCAGCGGTACCGCATCCGCACCCAGCACGTCACCCACGCGTCGGCCGTCGAAGCGCAGCAGTTCGCGGCGGCCGTAGTTGGCCTGCACCAGCGCGCCAACGGTGAACGCACCGTCGGGCGATCCGGGCTCGCCGGCAACGCGGGATGACGTGCCGATGCCGCCCTTGAACTGGTGGCACACCATGCCGGTACCGCCGCCGACACAGCCCTCGTCGACGACGGGTTCGTCGCGCTGCCGAGCACGGTCAGCGTCGGCGAGCGCCGCGCGGACGTGCTGCCCGGTCACGTGAAACGCATTGATGTCATTGAGGAACCCGTCGTAGGTCTCGCCCACCACCGGCAGGCACCACTGCGTCTCGGCATTGCGCTCGACCTGCCAGCGGACCAGTTCGTCGCGCACCACACCCACCTGGTGGGTGTTGGTGAGCGCGACCGGCCCGGCGAGGAGACCCGACTCGGCGACCCAGTGCGACCCGGTGACCTCGCCGTTGCCGTTGAGCGAGTACATCGCCGCCGGGCACAGGTCGCCACGTTCGCCGGGTGCCCGGGTGTGCACCACCGTGACGCCAGTGCGCGCCACGCGCGGTTCGTCGTGCACGACGGTGGCGTGCCCCACCGACGTACCGACGACGTCGACGATCGAGTTGGTCGGCCCGGTGGGCAGTCGCCCGATCGAGAGCCCGAGGTCGCGGAGACGGGGTGCCATGCGCCGCCGACGCTAGTGGAGCCCTGCGGCTCGAGTGCCGCTGGTCAGCCGGTGCTCACCGCGCACCCGGCGCCGACGGTCGTTCGCGGGCGGGCTGAGGTGGTCATCGCTCGTGGAAGGTCGCCGACGACGACGCGGTGCGGTGCAGCACGTCCTCGTCCAGCTCGATGCCGAGTCCCGGCGCGTCGGGCAGCGTGACCCAGCCGCCGTCGGCGGCCAGCGGTCGGCGCAGCAGGAAGTCGCGACGCTCGAGCGACCACTCCGGCGGGTCGAGGGGCCACTCGACCCACTGTGACCCATCGTGGCCGACGGTGCCTGCCGCAAGGTGCAGGTTGGCGAGCACACCGATGCCGTTGCCCCACGTGTGCGGCGTGAACAGACGACCGGCGCGCTGCACGTCGCGGGCGACGGTGGCGAGGCCGGTGATGCCGCGCGTGCAGACGCAGTCGGGCTGGAACACGTCGAGCGCCCCGCGGTCGACGAGCTCGCGGAACTCGTACGCCTCGCGCGTCATCTCGCCACCGGCCACCAGCAGCCGACCCGCGGCGCGTGCACGCAGCTCGGCCATGCCGTCGTAGTCGCCGCGGTGCAGCGGCTCCTCCATCCAGTACACACCGAGGTCGATCAACCGCTCGGCCACGGGCCACGCCCGGTCGACGTCCCACGGCGCAGTGGTGTCCCACGGCATGCGCCAGCCCTGGTTGCAGTCGACCATCAGCACCAGTCGGTCGCCCACGGCGTCGCGCACCGCGGCGACGACAGCCAGGTCGTCGTCGGTCGCCGACCTGCCGAACCGGATCTTCATCGCGCCGAAGCCCTCGTCGAGCAGTCGGAGCGCCACCGTCACGGTCTCGCGCGGACTGCGGTGCACCGCCGTCGACGCGTACAGGCGCAGCCGGGGTGAGGTACCGCCGAGGAGGCGCCAGACCGGCTGGTCGGCGGCCGTGCCGGCGAGGTCCCAGAGCGCGAGGTCGAGCGGCCACGGCCGCCCTGCGTGGAACTCGATGTTGGCGAGACGGGCAGCATGCCCGGCGAGGTCGCCGGCGTCACGGCCGACGAACCAGTGCGCGTAGTCGGCAAAGCCGTACATGACGTCGCCCGACCCGATGCCGACCCGACCCTCGGCGTCGCGAACCCGCACGACCGTCGCCGGGAACCGCGTGCGCGGCTGGGGGTCCCACGACGCAGGGAACGGCGGGTCGAGCAGCAACTGGTGGTGCGTGATCTCGATCGAGACGATCTCGGCCATGGCCCCCTCCGATACCGGAACGATCGTACAAGGAATGCGACAGCCGGTGTACCCTCTCGGATCGTGACCGACTCCTCCTCCGACGGTGGCGCACCCGAGCAGGGAAGCCGCCGACGCGGCCGCGAGCGGGCAGAGGCACGTGGCCCCCGCCTCCCCGAGCAGCGCCCGTTCCGCCAGCCCCAGATGCGCCTCAACCACACCGAGGTGGTGTCCGCCGACGAACTCGAGTCGATCCACGAGGCGTCGATCGCGATCCTCGAGCGCATCGGCATGGAGTTCATGTGCCCCGAGTCGCGCAGCATCATGCGCGAGGCCGGCGCCGACGTCGACGAGACCACCCACCGGGTGCGCTTCTCGCGCGAACTCATCGAGCGCGCCATCACCACGGCACCGTCCGAGTTCACGCTGCACAGCCGCAACCCGGCGCACAACCTGCGCATCGGCGGGCGCTGGATCGCCTTCGGCACCGTCGCCAGCACGCCGCACTACATGGACCGCAACGGCGTCCGTCGCACGGGTGACCGCGAGGGGTTCCGCGACCTCATCAAGCTCGCCCAGATGCTCGACGTCGTCCACCACATCCCGGGCTACCCGGTCGAGCCGGTCGACATCCACGCCTCGATCCGCCATCTCGAGGCCTCGTGGGACCTGCTCACGCTCGCCGACAAGGGCATGTACTGCTACAGCCTCGGCCGCCAGCGCAACCGTGACTGCATCGAGATGACGCGCATCGCGCGCGGCGTCGACCAGGCCACCATCGACCGCGAACCCTCGGTCATGACCGTCGTCAACACCAACTCGCCGTTGCGCCTCGACATCCCGATGGCGCAGGGCATGATCGAGTTCGCCCAGCACAACCAGCCGGTCGTCGTCACCCCGTTCACCCTCGCCGGTGCCATGGCACCCATCACCCTGGCGGGTGCGCTCGCCCAGCAGAACGCCGAGGCCCTGGCCGGCATCGCGTTCATCCAGCTGGTCAACCCCGGTGCGCCCGTCATGTACGGCGGGTTCACCAGCAATGTCGACATGCAGTCCGGCGCCCCGGCGTTCGGCACGCCCGAGTACGTGCGCACGGCCATGATCGGCGGCCAGCTGTGCCGCCGCTACGGCATCCCGTACCGCAGCAGCAACGTGTGCGCCGCCAATGCGCTCGACGCGCAGGCCGCGTACGAGAGCGTCTTCTCGCTGTGGGGCGCCATCATGGGCGGCGTCAACTTCATGATGCACGGCGCCGGCTGGATGGAGGGTGGCCTGCACGCCAGCCTCGACAAGATGCTGCTCGACGCCGACCTGCTGCAGATGGTCTCGGCGATGCTCGACCCCGTGGTGGTCGACGACGCCACGCTCGCGCTCGACGCCATCGCCGAGGTCGGGCCCGGCGGGCACTTCTTCGGCACCGCCCACACCCAGGCCCGCTACCGCGACGCCTTCTACCGGCCCTTCGTCAGCGACTGGCGCAACTACGAGGCCTGGGCCGAGGCCGGCAGCCCGACTGCCGACCAGCGCACGCACTCACTCGTCGACCGCTTCCTCGCTGCGTACGAGGAGCCGGCGATGGATGCCGACATCAAGGCCGAGTTGCGGGCCTTCATCGACCACCGCATCGCCGAGGGCGGCGTCGCTACCGATTTCTGACCGGCGCACCCGGTCACGAACGAAGTCTCGAACACTCAGAGCAAGGGGGAACCCATGAAGTCATCGGCCCAGGTCGTGGTCATCGGAGGCGGCGTCGTCGGCGCCAGCGTCCTCTACCACCTCACCAAGGAAGGCTGGACCGACGTCGTGCTCGTCGAGAAGGCCACCCTCACGTCGGGCAGCACGTGGCACGCCGCCGGTGGCATGCACACGCTGAACGGTGACCCCAACGTCGCCCGCCTGCAGCAGTACACGGTCAACCTCTACCGCGAGATCGAGAAGGAGTCGGGACAGGCGTGCGGCGTGCACCTTCCCGGCGGGCTCATGGTCGCCGACACCCCGGAGCGCCTCGACTGGCTGCGCATGGCGCAGGCCCGTGGCCGCTACCTCGGCATGCACCTCGAGCTCATCTCCATGAAGGAGGCCAAGGAGCTCAACCCGCTGATGGAGGAGAAGTACTTCGTGGGCGCCCTGTGGGACGAACACGAGGGCAGCGTCGACCCCACCGGCGTCACCCACGCCTACACCATCTGCGCCCGCAACCGCGGCGCCGAGGTGTACCAGCACACCTGGGTCAACAAGCTCAGCCAGCGCCAGGACGGCACGTGGGACGTGCACACCTACGACCCGACCACCGGCGCCGAGAAGGGTGTCATCCACGCCGAGCACGTGGTCAACGCCGGTGGCCTGTGGGCCCGTGAGGTCGGGCGCATGTGCGGCCTCGAGCTGCCGGTGCTGGCGATGGAGCACCACTACCTGATGACCGAGCCGATGGACGAGGTCATCTCGTACAACCAGGCCAAGGGACGCGAGCTGCCGCACGTCATCGACTTCGCCGGCGAGATCTACGCCCGCCAGGAGGGCCAGAGCATGCTGCTCGGCACCTACGAGCAGGACAACCGCCCGTGGTCGCCGCACGAGACGCCGTGGGACTTCGTGTCGCAGCTGCTCCCCCACGACCTCGACCGCATCTCCCCCGAGCTCGAGCGGGCGTTCCAGCACTTCCCCGCCATCGGGCGTGCCGGTATCCAGAAGTTCGTCAACGGTCCGTTCACCTTCAGCCCCGACGGCAACCCGCTCGTCGGCCCGATCAAGGGCATGCGCGGCATGTGGATGGCCAACGCCGTGATGGCCGGTCTCTCGCAGGGTGGTGGCGTGGGCCTCTCGCTCGCCCAGTGGATGGTGCACGGCGATCCCGGCGCCGACATCTGGGGCATGGACGTCGCTCGTTACGGCGACTACGCCACGCTGGCGTACACCAACGCCAAGGTGCGCGAGAACTACTCGCGACGCTTCCGCATCACCTTCCCCAACGAGGAGCTGCCGGCCGCCCGCCCGCTGCACACCACGCCGATCTACGACCGGCTCACCGCGCACAACGCGGTGTGGGGCGCCGGCTTCGGCCTCGAGCACCCGCTGTGGTTCCAGAAGCCGGGCCTCGAGCCGAAGGAGGACGTCACCTTCTACCGTTCGAACGCGTTCGCGACCGTCGCCGAGGAGAGCCGAGCGGTGCGCGAGCGTGTCGAAATGGAAGTCGCAGACGACCTCCTCGAGCGCGCCACGCGCCACGCGCACGTCGGCATCGGTGGGCCGCTCGGGCACCATCGGGAACGCAACGCGCGGCGCGTGCCG
>JBMSSR010000137.1:0-8094 GCA_049424465.1 Ilumatobacteraceae bacterium | reverse complement strand
ACGAGGTACACGCTCGGGTACTTCATCGTGAGCTTCGAGCCGATGTTGCCGTCGATCCACTCCATGTGGCCGGCTTCCTCGACGCGTGCACGCTTGGTGACGAGGTTGTACACGTTCGGCGACCAGTTCTGGATCGTCGTGTACGTCACGCGGGCGTGCGGCTTGACGACGATCTCGACGACGGCCGAGTGCAGCGAGTCGTTGGTGTACACCGGCGCCGAGCAGCCCTCGATGTAGTGCACCTGGCTGCCCT
This sequence comes from Ilumatobacteraceae bacterium, assembly GCA_049424465.1. Taxonomy (GTDB): domain Bacteria; phylum Actinomycetota; class Acidimicrobiia; order Acidimicrobiales; family Ilumatobacteraceae; genus UBA668. The sequence continues at coordinate 7,841 of JBMSSR010000137.1, read as the reverse complement.
CGTCGGCGATGATGAGCGTGCGCTCGAACTGGCCGGCGTTCTCGCTGTTGATGCGGAAGTACGCCTGCAGCGGCATCTCGCACTCGACGCCCGGCGGCACGTAGATGAACGAGCCACCCGACCACACGGCGGAGTTGAGCGCCGAGAACTTGTTGTCACCGGGAGGGATGACGGTGCCGAAGTACTGCTTCACCAACTCGGGGTACTCGCGCAGCGCGGTGTCCATGTCGCAGAAGAGGATCCCCTGCTTCTCGAGGTCTTCGCGGTTGCGGTGGAACACGACCTCCGACTCGTACTGCGCCGTCACGCCGGCGAGGTACTTGCGCTCGGCCTCGGGGATGCCGAGCTTCTCGTAGGTCGCCTTCATCTGCTCGGGCAGGTCGTCCCACTCGCTCACCTGATCGGTGGCGGGCTTGAGGTAGTAGTAGATGTCCTGGAAGTCGATGTCGGGCATGTTGACGGCGAACCAGTCGGCCATCGGCTTGCGCTCGAAGATGCCGAGGCTGCGCAGGCGGAGTTTGGTCATCCACGACGGCTCGCCCTTCCACCAGCTGATCTGGTCGACGACCGCCGTATCGAGGCCCTTGTGCGGCTTGAACGCATACTCGACGTCGCTGTCGCTCCAGCCGAGGTTGTACTTGCTGAGATCGAGGTCGAAGGAGGTCATCGCTGCTTCCGGTGGCGAGGGGGGATTTCCACTACGGCCATAGTAACAATTCCCCGGGTCACCGCCCACCCCAGGTCGGTTCTCGAGCGCAGGCCGTCCGTCCCGCCGACAGCGAGGTGCACCGCGAGAGATCGACGCAGTTGGTCAGGCGGCGAAATCGTCGTCATCGTCGACGACCGGGCGAGTGCTCGGCGTCGCCGAACCCGCCGACGACCCACCCGCGGTGCCGACCGCTCCCCCGTGGCCGGGCTCGCCGATGTGTGCCACCTCGATGAAGATGCACTCGCCGGGGCAGGCCAGCGCAGCATCGACGACCGACTGCTCGAACCGCGGGTCGACCCGGGCGATGCTCGACGAGCCACCCGGGTCGTTCAGCACCCGAGCCTCCTCGATGACGTAGGCAATGCCGTCCTCGAGCAGCGTGAACACCTCGTGGCAGTGGTCGACGCACAGGCCGTCACCGGTGCACAGGTCCTGGTCGATCCACACGCGCACGCAGCGAACCTACTGGTGGGTGGCGACGAGCGCGCAACGGTGCCGCGCAACCGGTGCACGACTGCGCTGCCGGTACCCTCGCCGCCGTGCACCCGCCGATCGCGAAGCAAGTCCCCCATACGTGGCAACGCCCCACCGGCCCGGCAGACGACCCGTGGGCGTGGCTGCGCGACCGCAACGACCCCGACACGGTCCCCTACCTCGAGGCCGAGAACGCCTACAGCGACGCCTGGTTCGCTGGGCACCAACCACTCGTCGACGCCATCTTCGGCGAGATCAAGTCGCGTGTGCAGGAGACGGACACTGCGGCGCCCGTGCGGAACGGTGCGTGGTGGTACGTGTCGCGCACAGAGGCGGGGCTCGAGTACCCGATCCACTGCCGCGGCACCTCGCGCGAGACCGCGACCTCGGTGGTACTGCTCGACGAGAACGTCGAGGCCGAGGGCCACGACTACTTCTCGATCCACCTGTTCGACGTCGACGAACCGCAGCGCCTGCTGGCGTGGAGTGCCGACAATGACGGCAGCGAGCGCTACACGATCCGCATCCGTGACCTCGACACCGGCACCGACCTCGACGACGAGATCCTCGACACCACGTGGGGCGGTTCGGCATGGTCGTCCGACTCGCAGTGGCTGTTCTACGTGACGGCCGACGAGCAGATGCGCCCGTCACGGGTATGGCGCCACCGTGTCGGCACGCCACAGTCGGCCGACGTGCTCGTGTTCGACGAGCCCGATGAGCGCTTCTACGTGTCGGTCGAGCTCACCCGCAGCCGCCGCTGGATCGTCATCGAGTCGGCGAGCAAGACGAGCGCCGAGATGCTGCTGGTGCCCGCCGATCAGCCGACCAGTGCCGCTCGCGTCGCGGTGGCGCGGCGGGACGACGTCGAGTACTCACTCGACGACTGGGGCGACCGGTGGGTCGTGCTCACCAACCTCGGCGCCACCGACTTTCGCGTCATGACCGCGCCGATGGACGATCCCGCGGCCTGGAGCGAGCTGGTCCCGGCGATCGAGGGCCGCCGCATCGTCGGCATCGACGCGTTCGCCGACCACCTCGTCCTGCACGAGTGGAGCGACGCCCAGCCACGGTTGCGCGTGCTGTTCCGCGACGGCACCGAGCGCGTCGTCGGGCCGGGTGGCGAGCCACACGACGTCGAGCCGGACGCCAACCCCGAGTGGTCGGCATCGACGATCCGCTTCACCTATCAGTCGCTGACCACGCCGCTGTCGGTCTACGAGGAAGGCGTTCGCACGGGTGATCGAACCCTCCTCAAGCAGGTGCCGGTGCCGGGTGTCGACCTCGGCCGGTACGTCGCCGAGCGACGGTGGGCGACCTCGCACGACGGCACCCGGGTGCCCGTCGACCTCGTGCGTCACGTCGACACGCCACTCGACGGCACGGCGGCGATGTGCCTGTACGGCTACGGCAGCTACGAGTCGTCGCTGCCGCCGTGGTTCAGCGTCGCCCGTCTGAGCCTGCTCGACCGGGGAGTGGTGTGGGCGCTCGCCCACCCCCGCGGCGGTGGCGAGCTGGGCCGCGAGTGGTACCTGCAGGGCAAGCTCGAGCACAAGCGCAACACGTTCCTCGACAGCATCGCCAGCGCGGAGCATCTCGTCGACGAGGGTCTCGTCGACCGCACGCGGCTCGCCGTGCGCGGGGCGAGCGCAGGTGGCCTGCTGGTGGGGGCGTGCGTGACGATGCGGCCCGAGCTGTTCAGGGCCGCGGTCGCCGAGGTGCCGTTCGTCGACGTCGTCACCACGATGAGCGACACGTCCCTTCCGCTCACCGTCACCGAGTGGGAGGAATGGGGGGACCCGCGCGACATGCCCGACGCAGCGCGCATGCTGAAGTACTCGCCGTACGACAACACCGTCCCGGCCGACTACCCCGCACTGTTCGCCACCGCCGGCCTGAATGACCCGCGGGTCAGCTACCACGAGCCTGCCAAGTGGGTGGCCCGACTGCGCGCCGTCGGCACCGGTGACCGGGTGGTGTTGCTGCGCACCGAGATGGGCGCTGGCCACGGCGGGCCGAGCGGCCGCTACGAGAGCTGGCGAGAGGAAGCACGCGTCCTCGCCTTCCTGCTGGTCGAGCTCGGCGCCGCCTGACACCGCCAGTTCGATCCAGCGCGACGCCATGCGGCTCGGCGACGGCGTCAGAGTGTCGTAAGTACGGCGAGTCCGACGAACACCACATTGCGCGCCACGGTGCGGGCGCTGATTGGACGGGCTGACAGCGCGCCGAAACATGCACAGACCGGGCGCCTGCCCTGGGCGAGGCGCACGGCGATGAGCGCCGTGAACGCGCTCAACACGACGGCTGCCACCGTTGCGGCGATGGCTCGGTGCCACTGCACCACCAACCAGCCCGAGAGCACCGCTTCGAGATACGGCACGACGACCGCGACGGGACGCGGCACACCGAGGTCAGCAGACTGTGCGTACCAGACGCCCGGTGCGGCCAGCTTGGTGACCGACGAGATCACGAACACCGCGCCCAGCAGCACCGCCGCTGCAACGCTGACCGCGGTCGGCACGCCGGTCAGCGCCCGGCGGCCATCGCCGCGACGTCGACCGTCAACCCCTCGTGCGCCGCGACCACGCGCATCCCACGCTGCGCCGCACCCGCGGCCACCTCGGCCACGATCGCGTCGAGCGCGTCGTCGGTACGGCCCGGGTCGTGGTGGAACAGCACCAGGGTGCCGACACTGCACTCGTGGGCCAGCCAGACGGCGAAGTCGATGGTGCAGTGGCCCCACGTGGACTTCGCCGCGAACTCGTGCGGCGTGTACTGCGAGTCGTGGATGAGGACGTCGGCACCCGTCACGAGGTCGCGAACCGAATCGGTGATGGCGAAGCTGCCGTCGACCGGCTGCTGGTGGTCGCTCAGGTACACCACACTGAGCCCGTTCCACTCGACGCGGTAGCCCAGCGTGGGCCCGATGTGCGGCACGGTGCGTGCCGTGACGGTGGCGGCACCAACGGCGAACGTGCCGTCGACGGTCTCGTGGAAGCCGAGCGACCCCGGCAGTTCGGCGAGGGTGATCGGGAACAGCGGGGGGCGGATGACCTCGCCGAACACCTCGGCGATCGTCCGCCCGTCGTCCTGCACCGGTGCGTGGATGTCGAGGTGAGCGCCGTCACGCAGCAGCGGGGTGAAGAACGGCAGGCCCTGCGTGTGGTCCCAGTGGAGGTGGCTGAGCAGGCACGTACCCCGGAACGAACCGTCGTGCGCCAGCTCGCGGGCGAGGTACTGCGCGCCCGTGCCGATGTCGAAGAACAGCGGCGCCTCACCCGGGATACGCACCGACACACACGACGTGTTGCCGCCGTAGCGCGCCACGTCGTCGCCGTGACACGGCGTCGACCCACGCACCCCATGGAACACGATCTCCAACGCAGCCCCCTCCTTTCCGAACGCTACGAGACCCGTGCCGACGCCGTAAACAGGACACTGGCGTGACGTGCGTCGCAGACGGCTACGGTGCCGCCCATGGCGTCCGAGCAGATCGCCCAGGCCAGCGTCGAGGCGAACGGGGTGACCTTCCACTACCTCACTGCGGGGTCCGGCCCGCTCGCCCTGTGTCTCCACGGGTTCCCCGACACCGCGCACAGCTGGCGGCACCTGCTGCCCGAGCTGGCGAGGGCCGGCTACAGGGCGGTCGCGCCGTTCCAGCGCGGCTACGCACCCACCTCTGTGCCCGCCGACGGTCGCTTCCAGAGCGGGGTGCTGTCGGTCGACGCCAACGCCCTGCACGCGGCGCTCGGCGGTGACGGCTCAGCAGCGCTGATCGGCCACGACTGGGGTGCCGTCGCAGCGCACGGGGCTGCCGTGCTCGAGCCGCAACGCTGGCGCCGTGTCGTGACGATGGCCGTGCCACCCGGACCTGCGTTCGCGATGGCGTTCCTCGGCAACCGCGCGCAGTTGAAGCGCAGTTGGTACATGTTCTTCTTCCAATCGCCGCTCGCCGACCTCGTCGTTCCCGGCGACGATCTCGCCTTCATCGACATGTTGTGGGCCGACTGGTCGCCCGGCCACGACGGCGCCGACGATGTCGCGCACGTCAAGCGGGCACTGCGCCACCCCGCCAACCTTGCTGCGGCACTCGGTTACTACCGCGCCACGCTCGGCGACGGGCTGAAGGACCCCGCGCTCGACGCCGCACAGGCCGCCACCCAAGGAGTGCCACCACAGCCGATGCTCTACCTGCACGGCCGCACCGACGGGTGCGTCGGCACCGAGGTGGCCGAGTTGGCTGCCGCCACCGTGCCCGATCACGTGCGCGTCGAGTTCGTCGACGGCGCCGGCCACTTCCTGCAGGTCGAGCAGCCCGACGTGGTCAACCGACTGGTGGTCGACTTCCTGCGATGAGCCCGTCGAGCACCCCCTCCGCTCCGGCAGCACCGATCCTGCCGGACGGTCTCGTCGTCGTCGTCAAGCGCGAGTGCGCGACGTGCGAAATGGTCGTACCGGTGCTGGCGCACCTGCAGGCGTCGGTCGGGCTCGTCGTGTTCACGCAGGACGACCCGGCGTTCCCCGCATCGGTCGACCGACTGCACGACGCCGACCTCGCGGTCAGTTGGTACCACGGCATCGAGGCAGTGCCCGCGCTGCTCCGTGTCGTCGACGGCACCGTGGTCGAGCGCACGGAGGGATGGCTGCGCGCCGAGTGGCGGCGCATCACCGGTGTCGCCGAGCTCGGTGAGGACCTGCCGCCGATGCGACCCGGCTGCGGGTCGCTGTCCGTCGACCCCGACCTCGTCGACGTGCTGCGCGCACGGTTCGAGGGCGGGGCACTGCGCAGCCGACGCATCGAACTGGCCCAGCTCGACGACGAGTTCGAGGTGATGTTCGACCTCGGCCTCACCGACGGTCTGCCGGTCGTGCCGCCCACCCCCGAGCGCGTGCTGCGGATGCTGACCGGCACCACCCGTGCAGCCGACGAGGTGGTCGCGGTGGTCCCACCCGACCTGGTGCCCGCGACCGTCGAAAAGGTCGCGATCAACGCGGTGATGGCGGGCTGCCTGCCCGAGCACCTGCCGTGGGTCATCGCGGCGGTCGAAGCAGTGTGCACCGATGCGTTCAACATGCACGGTGTGCTCGCCACCACCATGCCGGTCGGACCGGTCGTGATCTGCAACGGTCCCGGCACGCGAGCGATCGGGATGAACGCGGGCGGCAATGCACTGGGCCAGGGCACGCGTGCCAACCTGACCATCGGTCGCGCACTGCAGCTCGTGGTGCGCAACGTCGGCGGCGGTCGTCCCGGCGGGGTCGACCGGGCGACGCACGGCAACCCCGGCAAGCTGTCGTTCTGCTTCGCCGAGCTCGAGCACGGCTCGCCGTTCACCCCGCTGTCAGAGAGCCGTGGCGTCACGCCCGGTACCGACGCCGTGACCGTGTTCGCCGGCGAGGGGCCGCGCATCATCGTCGACCAGAAGGCCCGTACGGCCGAGGCACTCGCCAACTCGTTCGCCGCGTGCCTGCGGGCGTCGCACCACCCCAAGCTGGTCCTCGGCTTCGACGCGATCCTCGTGGTCGGGCCGGAACACGCACGCGTGCTCGCTGAGGACGGGTGGGACCGCCAGCGACTGCTCGACGAGCTGCACGCCCGCCTGCAGATCCACGGCAGCGAGCTCGTCGTCGGCGCGCACGGCATCGCCGAGGGAATTCCCGAACACCTCGCGGGCGCCACGCTGCCCAAATTCCGCCCCGACGGCATCCTCGTCGTGCACGCCGGCGGCGAGGCAGGATTGTTCTCGGCCATCATCGGCGGCTGGGCGAACGGCGACATCGGCTCGACCCCCGTCACCGTCGAGGTCCGCCGATGACCACCCACTCCTGCCACGATTGCCCGACCCGCTCCCGGAGGACGAGATGACGACCGGAACCCGATTCGTGCTCGACCCCACCGGCGAGCAGACCGTCACCCAGCGCCAACCGCTGCCGCGTCCCACGACGCTGGCGGGCCACACCATCGGGCTGCTCGACATCAGCAAGCCACGCGGTGACGTGTTCCTCGACCGCCTCGAGCAGCGGCTCGTCGCAACCGGCGCCACGGTGCGCCGCTACCGCAAGCCGACGTACACCAAGCCTGCACCTGTCGACCTGCGCCACGAGATCGCGTCGCAGTGCACACTCGTCATCGAGGCACTCGCCGATTGAGGCAGCTGCACGTCGTGCAGTGTGCACGACATCGCAGATCTCGAGCGGCGCGGCGTGCCGTCGGTGTTCGTCGCCTCGGCCGGTTTCGTGGACGCCGCGCGCACGCAGGCCGAGTCGCTCGGCGTGCCGGCACTGCACCGTGTGTTCACGCCACACCCCATCCAGGACCGCACCGACGACGAGATGCGCGCCTACGCCGACGCCGCCTACGACGAGATCGTGGCCGCGCTCACCAGCGCCGGCTGACGGCAGGCGCTGCTCACGGCAGCATCAGTCGACCACCGCTGCGCCGTACGAGACCCTCGCGCACGAGGTCGTCGACAAGGCGCGACGAGACGTCGGCGTCGCGCTGCATCACTGCTGCTGCCTGCGCGGGCGCGAGCGCGCCCGCGCCGAGCCGCCGCAGCCGACTGCGGCGAGGATCGCGAGCTGGCGCGAGCCGATGAGCGTGCCTGCCGTGAGCACGACCTCGCCGCCGCTTTGCAGCTTCTTGCCCGCGGCCTGCTCG
>JBMSSR010000136.1:0-8132 GCA_049424465.1 Ilumatobacteraceae bacterium | reverse complement strand
CGCGCCGGTCGACAGTGCTTCCTTCGCACGCTCGTCGTTCACCTTGACGCCGACGTTCTCCTCCATCCACATGCGCGCGCCACCAGCACCGCAGCACATGCCCTTGGTGCCATTGCGCTGCATCTCGACGACCTGCACACCCTTGATGCTGCCGACGACCTTGCGCGGCGCCATGTACACGTCGTTGTGGCGACCCAAGTAGCAGCTGTCGTGATAGGTGATGCGCTCCTCGAGCGTCGCCTGGCTGACATCGAGTGCACCCGAGGCGATGAGGCTCTCGAGCAACTGCGTGTGGTGGACGACCTCGTAGTGGCCGCCCAGCTGCGGATACTCGTTCTTCAACGTGTTGAAGCAGTGCGGGCACTGCGTGATGACCTTCTTGACACCCATGCCGTTGAGCATCTCGATGTTGGGCATGGCGAGCATCTGGAACAGGTACTCGTTGCCGCTGCGGCGCGCCGAGTCACCGGTGCACATCTCGCTCGGGCCGAGGATGGCCACGTCGATGCCGGCCCGGCGCAGCAGCTTGGCCATCGCCTGGGTGACCTTCTTGTTCTTGTCGTCGAAGCTGCCGGCGCACCCGACCCAGTACAGGTACTCGGTGGTGATGGGCTGGCCAGGGTCGACCACGGTGACCTCGAGGCCCTCGGCCCAGTCGGCACGCTCGCCCTGGTTCATGCCCCACGGGTTGCCCTGGTTCTCCATGGCGCGGTAGGCGTTGCCGAGCTCGCTGGGGAAGTTGCTCTCCATCAGGCTCAGGTAGCGGCGCATGTCGAGGATCTTGTCGAGGATCTCGATGTTGACGGGGCAGATCTCGTCGCACGCGCGGCACGACGTGCAGCTCCAGATCTCCTCGGCACTGACCCGCTCGAAGATCGAGTTGGCCGAGATGGTGATCTCCTTGTCGGTGCTGAGCGGCGGCGGCACCGCGCCACCGGGACGCGTGGCCGACATGACCTCACCGGTCTTCAGCACGATCTCGCGCGGGTCGAGCGGCTTGCCCGTGGCATGCGCCGGGCACACGCTGGTGCAGCGACCGCACATCGTGCACGCATCGGTGTCGAGCAGCTGCTTCCACGTGAAGTCCTCGACCACGCTCGCGCCGAACGTCTCGAGCGACGTCTCGGTGAGGTTGGGCATCGCGCGCATCGCGCCCTTGGGGCGGTCGCGGTCGCGCAGGTACATGTTGAGCGGGCTGGTGAAGATGTGCCGCAGCATCGTGATCGGCAGGATGACCAGGAAGGCCGCGAACGACACGACGTGCGCGGTCCACAGGATCTGGTGCCACAGCGTCAGCGTCTCCTCGGACGCGCCGTTGAACAGCTGCGCCAGCGGGTAGCCGATGAAGCTCCACTTCTCGTACGACGGCGACCCGATCTCGGCGATGCGGAACCCCTCGGCGAGGAAGCCCGACACGCCGATCGCGCCGAACACGCCGAGGATGAGCGCGTGCTGCGGCTTGGTCTTGATCCGGATTCGGTACGGGCGCTGCACGTAGCGGCGCACGACGGCCCAGATGATGCCGACCATGAACACGGCACCGGCGAGGTCGCCGATGAACGAGTAGGCCATGTACACCTTGCCGTGCAGGAACTTGAGGTTCTCGGGCAGCTGGTGGTCGACCTCGAGCGTGGTGGTGACACCGAGCAGCACGAGGAACCCGAAGTAGATCATCGAGTGCATCAGGCCGGCGCCGGCGTCGCGCATCAGCGTGCGCATGTACACGCCGGCCCGGAAGTCGGCGAGGCGACGACGGATGTTGCGCGGCGTGGTGCGGCGACGGTCGGGCGCCCCGCGCTCCCAGTTCTGCACGCGCTTGGCGAACTCGAACGCACCCCAGATGAGCAGCACGGGGATGACGGTGTAGAAGCCGACCTGCAGCGCACCCGGGATGCCCTCGAACACCTCGCGGGTGACCTCCTTGGTGGAGTGCCACTTGGTGAGCTGCGGGATGATGCCCGATGCCAAGGTGAAGACACCCATGAAGATGCCGACCGCCCAGACCAGCTTGTGGGGCGTGCGGTACCACTTCTTGCCGGGCGTGGCGGGGGCGGCGGGCGCGGAGGAACTGTGGCTGCTCATAGTGCAGCCGCGACCCTAGTGCGCTCGGTGCCCCGGGTCACACGTTGCCCACCGACAGGGCCGGGGCGCGTACGACGCGTGACGACGGGATGTGCGACGTGGGTCAGCGCGACGGCCGCCCACCTGACGACGAGCCGGCCGAGGCCGACGACTCAGCCGAAGTACTGGCGGTCGAGGTCGCGAATGCGGCCCGCCAGTGTGGCGAGCAGGCGGTGGGCGATCGACGGCACCTGGTCGAGCACACCCACGAAGTGGCGCTGATCGAGCAGCAGCAGTTCGCACTCGGTCTCGCACACGACGGTGGCGGTGCGCGGCCCGTGGTCGAGCAGCGACAGCTCGCCGACCACCGTGCCGGGCCCGTACGAGCCGACCTTCTTGCCGTTGCGCTTCACCGTGACCGACCCGCTGAGCACGATGAACGCCTCACGCCCGGTCTGGCCCTGGTCGACGAGGAGCGACCCGGGCGGCATGGTGATCTCGTCACTCGCCTTGTGGATTCGCTCGAGGTCCTTGGTGGAGCAGCCCTGGAACAGGGGCACGTTGCGCAGGTGCTCGAGGTGTGCCTTCTTGGTCGCCATGCGTCCGATGGTAGTTCGTTCGTGAACGGCCGACGGCACGTTCGCCGCACGGGTCGCGCCCGGTCGGGGTCGACCCCGCTGCGGGCTCGCCGGTCGTGGTGTCAGCCCTTGGACTGATTGGCGACCGCCGCAGCAGCCGCAGCGATCGCCTCCTGGTCACCCAGGTACTGGGCATCGGCGACCGACAGACCGGCCCCGAACCGGTAGCGCCGCGGGGCACCGGTCGGGATGTTGACCTCGGCGATCTCGGACGACGAGATGCCCTCGAGGTGCATCAGCAGTGCACGCAGCGAGTTGCCGTGCGCCGTGATGAGCACGTCGAGGCCAGCCAGTAGTTGCGGGGCCACGACGTCGTACCAGTACGGCAGCACCCGCGCCACCACGTCGGCGAGACACTCGCTGGCCGGGAGCACGTCGGGCGGCAGCAGGCGATACCGCTCGTCGTTCGCGGGGTGCTCGGGGCTGTCGAGGCCGACCGGCGGCGGCGGCACGTCGTAACTGCGGCGCCACAGGTGCGTCTGCTCGGCACCGTGGCGCGCCGTGGTCTCCTTCTTGTCGAGTCCCTGCAGCGCCCCGTAGTGACGCTCGTTGAGCCGCCAGTGACGCTGCACCGGCAGCCACACCTGGCCCATCGCCTCGAGCGCGAGGTGACACGTCACCACGGCGCGGCTGAGCAGCGAGGTGTGGGCGAGATCGAATCGCAGGCCGGCCTCGGCCATCGTGCGCCCCGCTGCCGGTGCCTCGAGCAGCCCCTTCTCGCTGAGGGGTACGTCGTGCCACCCGGTGAACAGGTTCTGCTGGTTCCACGTGCTCTCGCCGTGGCGGAGGATGACCAGGGTGCCGGGCTGTGCCATGGCCGCGAGGCTAACGGCCAGCGCGAATGCCGCCGCCGACAGTGACGCAGCACACGGTGTCGACAACGTCGGTGGTACCGGTGATGGCATCGTCAGCGGCGGCGGCACCATGGTCGGCGGCATCGGCGACCGAGCGGTCTGCGGTCACCCACTAGGTTCCCCCGGCGTGACCTACGCCTTCGACCGCTTCCTGCGCTACGACGAGATGAGCGAGTGGCTGCACGCCACTGCCGCCGCCCACCCGACCCTGATGACGGTCGAGCAGTACGGCACGTCGCACAGCGGACGGCCGCTGCTGCTCGCGACGATCACCGACTCGTCGACGGGGCCGCACCAGCACAAGCCGGCGCACTGGATCGATGCGAACATCCACGCCATCGAGGTCACCGGTGGTGTGGCAGCGCTCTACATCATCCACCACCTCGTCACCGAGTACGGCTCTGACGAGCGCGTCACCGAGGCACTGCGCACTCGCACCTTCTACATCGCGCCGCGCGTCAACCCCGATGGTGTCGAGTGGGCGCTCGCCGACGAGCCGCGCTTCCGCCGCAGCAGCGTGCGACCGTGGCCGTGGGCCGACGGCCACCGCGAGCCGGGCCTGCACGAACGCGACATGAACGGCGACGGACAGATCCGCACCATGCGCATCCCCGACCCGAACGGCACCTGGACGACGAGCGCGACGCACCCGCGGCTGATGGTGCGCATCCCACCCGACGGCGCACCGGCCGGCACACCGCGTTATCGCATGCTCGCCGAGGGCGAGGTGCACGAGCACGACGGATTCACCATCCCCGTCGCGCGCAATCCCGAGCGGCTCGACCTCAACCGCAACTTCCCCGCCGGCTGGGGTACCGGCGTGCCGGGAAGCGGCGACCACCCGCTCAGCGAGCCCGAGATCGATGCCCTCGTGCGCGCCATCGTCGCCCGCCCCAACATCTGCGGCTACAACGCGTTCCACACGGCGGGCGGTGTCCTGCTGCGGCCGAGCAGCGTCGCCGCCGACAGCACACTGCCACCGCTCGACGTATGGGTGTGGCAGCAGCTGGGCGCGAAGGGCGAGGCCCTCACGTCGTACTCGGTGCACTCGGTGTACGAGGACTTCACGTTCGACAAGAGCGACACGATGAGCGGCGCCGCCGACGACTGGGCGTACGAGCACCTCGGCCTGTACGGCTGGACCACCGAGTTCTGGGACGTCATCCAGCGCGCCACCGGCAAGAAGTCAGGCACGCACATCTGGTACACGGGCCCCACACCCGAGGAAGAACTTGCCGTCTACGAGTGGGCGATGCAGCACCACCCCGAGGCGTACGCCGACTGGGTTGCCTTCGATCACCCACAGTTGGGTGCGGTCGAGATCGGCGGATGGGACGAGGTCTTCTTCTGGTCCAACACACCGGGGTCGCGCCTGCGCGACGAGGTGCGTCCGCACGCTGACTTCGCGGTGTACCAGGCACTGTGCTCGCCGCGGCTCGAGATCCTGCACAGCTGCGCGACATCGCTCGGCGGCGACCTGTACCGCATCGAGGTCGGCATCGCGAACACCGGCTGGCTGCCCACCAACGTGACGCAGAAGGCACTCACGAACACGCTCACCCTGCCGGTGGTTGCAGAGGTCGAGGGGTTGCCGGTGCTCGCTGGTTCGGGCGGCGCACACGCGCGGATCGAGATCGGCCAGCTGGGCGGTCGCCTCAGCCACCACTTCACCTACGGCAAGAACGACGGCACGCCCGAGCGGACGATCGTGCACTGGGTCGTGCGCGCCTACGCAGGCCGCGAGGTGACCGTCACCGTGTCGCACGAGCGCGCAGGCACGGTGTCGACGACGATTCGTCTCTGACCGCGTCGGACGTCGCCGACCGGCTCAGTGCGCCGGTCCGGCGGCCGGCTGCAGCACGACGCACGCAACGAGCCCCGACCCGGGCCGGTTGCCGAGCCGTACGGTCCCGCCGCTCAGCATCGCGAGCTGACGCACCACTGCCAGGCCGATGCCGCTGCCACCGTGCGGGGCGTTGGGTGCCCGCCAGAACCGGTCGAAGGCGCGGCTGAGGTGCTCGGGCTCCATGCCCGGGCCCTCGTCGGCGACACTCACCTCGATGCCATCTGGGGTTCGGCGCGCACCGATCGTGATCGTGTCGCCGCGCCGTGCCGCGCCGAGCGCGTTGTCCACATAGTTGTCGATGATCTGTTCGAGCGCCGTGGGCATCGCCGTCGCTGTCAGTCCGTTCGCAACGTCGACCGTGAGGTGCACCTCGCGCTCGTCGGCGAGCGGAGCCCACACGTCGTACCGCTCGCGTGCGATGGTGGTGACGTCGACGGTCACGAGCTGCGGCGTGGTGCCCTCGCTGCGGGCGAGCATGAGCAGGCCCTCGACCAGACGCTGCAGTCGTTCGGTCTCCTCGCGGGCAGCATCGATGCGTTCACGCGCGTGCTCGGGGTCGGTGTCAATCATCTCGCCGGCACGTTCGAGCTGCAGACGAAGTGCGGTCAGTGGTGTGCGCAGCTGGTGCGATGCATCGCCGGCGAAGGCACGCTGCTGCTCGAGCAGGCCAGCGACGCGTTCGGCCATCGTGTTGAACGACGTGGCGAGCCCCCGGATCTCCTTTGCACCCTCGTCGGTCGCTGCCCGCTCGGAGAAGTCGCCGGATGCGAGGCGTTCGGTGCTGCGCTGCAGACGGCGGATGGGCGACGTGATGTTGCCCGCCATGAAGAAGGCCGCGATCGCAGCGCCCACGAGCGAGATGGCGGCAACCAATCCGAGGCCACGCACCTTGGCGTTCGCGCGCTCGTTCGCGATGTCGGCGGGAATCGTGATGCGGACGACTCCCTCGGCAGTGCCACCCGACAGCACCGGCACCGCGACGTAGACGATGGGGCCGGCGGTCTCCGAGTTGCGGTCACCCGACACCGCACGGCCGTCGAGGGCGTCACTGATCTCGGGGCGGTTGGAGTAGTCGTCACCGATTCGATCGCCGTCATCGCTCGACGCGACGATGCGGCCCAGGGGATCGGTGACCACCACCTTCGAGCCGTTGCTCAGCGCGTACTGATCGATGGTCGACTGGACGAGCTCGATGGTGACGTGGTCGTCCTCGCCGGACAGCAGGTCCTCGGCAGCGCCCGCGAGGATGAACGCGTCGCGCTGCAGCGCGCTGACCAGCGTGCTGCGCTCGGTCTCGCGGATGAAGTCCGCGAGCGGCACGTCCTGTGCCAGCAGCACCACCGTGGTGAGACCCGCGAACGCGCCGAGCAGGCGCCACTTCACGCCGGCGGCTCCATGCGGAAGCCGACGCCGCGCACCGCCTGGATCCACTCGTGCGCGCCGAGCTTCTTGCGGATCGCAGCGACATGCGCATCGACGGTCTTGGTGGGCCCGTACCAGTTGGTGTCCCACACGTTCTCGAGGATGTCGGTGCGCGAGCGGACCGCACCGAGATCGCTGGCGAGGAATGCCAGCAGGTCGAACTCCTTGGCCGTGAGGGGCACCTCGACTCCGTCGAGCGTCACCCGGTGGGCGCGACGGTCGATGACCAGTGGCCCGATGACCTGTGGTCCCGTGGTGGGCGACCCGCCCGCCATCGCGTCCGAGCCGCGGCGCGCGACCGCCCTGATGCGTGCCACGAGCTCGCGGAAGCTGAACGGCTTGGTGACGTAGTCGTCGGCGCCCAGCTCGAGCCCCAGTACGCGGTCGAACTCCTCGGCACGGGCCGTGAGCATGATGATCGGTGACTTCCACCTGGCGCGCATGAGGCGGAACACATCTCGGCCGTCGAGGTCGGGAAGGCCGAGGTCGAGCAACACCATGTCGGGCTCGGGCTGCTCGTAGGCCTCCGAGCCGGTGGACACATGGGTGACGTCGAACCCGTTCGCCACCAGTCCCTCGACGAGCGAGTCGGCGATCGAGCGGTCGTCCTCCACCAGCAAGATCCTCACGGAC
Organism: Ilumatobacteraceae bacterium; assembly: GCA_049424465.1. Lineage (GTDB taxonomy): Bacteria > Actinomycetota > Acidimicrobiia > Acidimicrobiales > Ilumatobacteraceae > UBA668. Next base: position 678 of record JBMSSR010000136.1, on the reverse strand, counting down.
CGAATTGTGGCCGCGATCACCCGGCGGCGGTGGGCACGGGCGATGCGAGCGACGTTCTTTGACGATTCTTGGATAACGCCCCACCCTCGCTAGGACGACGACTTCCTACGGTGAGGTCGTCCCGGCCGGTGCCCGGCACACCCCACCAGGAGGACCGATGAAAAACCGACTCACCGCAGTGCTCTCGGTGACGGGCGTGCTCGTCGCAGGGTCCTCGGCTGCGCTCGTCAACACCCAGGTGCTCCGCCACACCGGCCAGTCCGCCATGGGCGGCGACACGTCCGGCGCGCAAGGCGGCGGCACCGTGAACACCGTCGTCCTCGACGCCACTGCGCCAGCCACCACGACCGCCGGGGCCGGTGACCCCACCGTGCCGGCAGGTGTCTCGGCGGCGAATGCGCCGACGGTCACGGCCACCGCCTATCGGGTCGGCGAGTCGGGAACGGTCGTGCTCGACGCTGTGGGCGGCGTCCTCACCATCGTGTCGGTCACACCGAACACGGGCTGGCTGCTCGCCGCCACCCTCCAGTCGAACCCCGCGCACGCACGGGTCGTGTTCGAGACCACCACGACGCAGGTCGTCTTCGACGCCAACCTGCTGTACGGCGTGGTGGGCACTTCCGTCACCGTCAACGCACTGGGTGGCACGTCCGGCGGTGCGTCGGGCGGCGGGTCTCC
>JBMSSR010000135.1:0-8231 GCA_049424465.1 Ilumatobacteraceae bacterium | reverse complement strand
GGTGTGCATCCCGAAGTCCTTGGCCCACTGGGCCTCGGCGATGACGTCGTCGACGGTGCCACCGTTGATGGCAGAACTCATGGTCCCGATTCGCATGGCGGCACCCTAGACCTGCGGGAACCCGGCTGCCCTATGCGAGGGAGACGAGCTCGAGCCAGTCCTCGCTGAAGTAGTCGACCTGGCCGTCCGGCATCAGCAGCACCTTGGTGGGGGCCAGTTGCTCGACGAACTCGGTGTCGTGGCTGACGAAGATGATGCTGCCCTTCCACGAGCCCAGTGCGTCGGCGACAGCCTCGCGGCTGGGCGGGTCGAGGTTGTTGGTCGGCTCGTCCAGCAGCAACAGGTTGTTGCGCCCCACCATCATCATCGCCAGCGCGAGCTTGGTCTTCTCGCCGCCCGACAGGGTGCCACTGTCCTGGTGCACCTTGTCGCCGCTGAGGCCCATCATGCCCAGCAGGCCACGCAACTGCGTCTCGGTGTACACGAGGTGCGGTGGCACCTCGCCGCGGATGTTCTCGAGCAGGCTCAGCTCGCCGCGCACGTTGTCGTGCTCCTGCGCGAAATAGCCGGCGTGCACCTGGTGGCCAAAGTTGATCTCACCGCGGTCCTGCACGGTCTCACCGGCGAGGATGCGCAGCAGGCTGGTCTTACCTGCACCGTTGAGGCCCAGCACGAGCAACCGCTCGCCACGACCGAGGTCGAACGACACGTCGTGGAAGATCTCGGGGCCGCCATATCCCTTGGCGAGTTCGTCGACGGTGATCACCGTGGTGCCGCACGCCGGCGGATCGGGGAACCGCACCTGCAGCCGACCGTCGCCGGCACTCACCTGTACCCGCTGCGACTCGAGGCGCGCGATCTGCTTTTCCTTGCTGTGCGCCATCGCCGCCTTGGTGGCCTTGGCGCCGAAGCGGTCGACCACCGACTGCAGCCGGGCGATCTCCTTCTCCTGCCGCGAGGCGACCTTGAGCAACCGCTCCTCGTCCTTGGCCCGCGCCGTGCGGTACTGCGAGTAGGTGCCCTTGTACTCGACGATCGACCCGGTGTCGGATTCGCCCGGCCGGTCGAGGTGCAGCACGCGCGTGATCGCCTCGTCGAGCAGCTCGAGGTCGTGACTGATCACGATGAGCGCCCCTCGGTAGTTGCGCATGAACTGCAGCAGCCACGACTTGGCGTCGACGTCGAGGTGGTTGGTGGGCTCGTCGAGCAGCAACAAATCGCTGCCCGCGAACAGGATGCGCGACAGCTCGACGCGTCGGCGCTCGCCGCCGCTGAGCACGCCGATGGGTAGCTCCATGCGGTCGCCCGGCAGGCCGAGGCCGGCCATCATGCTGCGCGCCTCGCTCTCGGCCGCATAGCCGCCGACCGCCTCGAACTGCTCGATCGCACGGCTGTAGCGCGCCACGTTGCGGTCGCTCGCCTCCTCCTCGATCGCAATGCGCAGCTTCTCGATGCGCTCGAGCTGCTCGTCGATGCCGCGACCGCTGAGCACGTGCGTGACGGCGGTGCGGGTGTCGGGCACGCCCTCGATGCGCGGGTCCTGCGGCAGGTAGCCGAACCCGCCGCTGCGGATGACCCGGCCCGACGTGGGCTCGACCGCGCCGCCGAGGACCTTGAAGAGACTGGTCTTGCCGGCGCCGTTGCGACCGACGATGCCCACCTTGTCGCGCGCCATCACGGTGAACGACACGCCGTCGACGATGAGCCGACCGCCCACCTCGACCGAGAGTTGTTGCACCTGCAGCACGATCTCCCATCGTGTCGGCCACCGGCACCGCTTCCAACGCGTCCGGCCGATCCGGGCCCATCGGACAGGTGGCACGAGCCACGGCTGGCGCAGACCGTCGCATAGCCTCACCTCGTGCACGTGTCAGACGCCCACCACCCGGGCGACGGCCTTCGCCCACCCCGCCCGTGGCTCCTGCACCGCACCGCACCGCTCGTCGGTGGCGCCCTTGCGGCGGCAGGTGCGTGCTACGTCGCCCTCAACGATCCGGGGGCGCCCGGCAGCCACTTCCCCGCCTGCCAGTTCCGCTCGCTCACCGGTCTGTGGTGTCCCGGGTGCGGTCTCACGCGCGGGTTGCACGAGTTGCTCAACGGGCACCTCGGCGCCGCGCTCGGCCTCAACGTGTTCACGCCGCTGGCGATCGTCGCGGCACTCGCGGGCTGGGTGTTGTGGCTGCGCGCGGCGTGGGACCGACCGGCGATCACGCTGCCCGCACGTCCGATGCGGAGTGCGTCGTGGGTGTTGTTGGGACTGCTCGTCGCCTACGGCGCGCTGCGCAACCTGCCCATCGAGCCGTTCGCGGCACTCGCACCCTGACTGACCGCTCGACCGCAGGTCGCTAGGGCGAGCCGCCCTTGATCGTGGTCGGCGTCGTGCCGGACCCGTTGAGCGACGTGGTGTCGACCACCGTGGTGTCGACGAGCGCCGTCGTGTCGGGCGGCAGGGTCGTCGGCTTGCCATGCCCACGGTCGGTCGACGGCGTCGATGTCGTCGCCGTGTTCGTGGTGTCGATCGTGTCGTTGGGCCCGGTCACCGGGCCCATCGAGTCGTCGGTGAAGTCGGTGGGCAGGCAGTCGCCGGGGCTCACGGGCGCGTCGCCGAGCACCAGTGACACCTCGGTCGCCATCCGCTCGCGCCCCTCGACGGTGAGGTGCAACCCGTCCTCGCCCGTCAGCGACGCATCGGACGCCGTCACCGCGGCCCAATCGAGGACGTACACGTTCTGGTGGTTGGCGGCGATGTCGAAGATCGCGTTGTTGACGTCGACCCGCCCGTCGTCGATCTCGGTGACGGTCATCAGCACCACGAGCGCAGGCTCGAGGCGCTCGACCATCCGTTCGAGCTGGTCGTGGTAGTACTCGATGTTGCCGCCGTAGTTGTTGCCCAGCAGGATGACCGCGACGTCCCACGTCTCCTCGAGGCGGTAATCGAGCACGAAGTTGCCCCACTGCACGAAGCGGCCCGTCTCGGCGTCGACCTCGACCTGCCAGTCGAGCGGCACGAGCGTGTCACACATGTTGTCGCCGTAGCGCTGGGCCGTCGAGGCCATCACCGAGTCGCCGATCATGATGACCCGGTTCCCCGACACGAAGTTGCCCAACCGCTCCTCGGGTGACAGTGGCACCGTCGTGCGCACCGTGCCGTGGTCGACGATGCGCGACGTGTCGTCGACCACCCCGGGCAGGTCGCCCACCCCGACCGTCTCGACCGTTGGCTCGACGTTCGTGACGGTGTCGCCGCACGCTGCCGCCACGGTCGCCGCCCCCAGGACGAGGCAGATGGTGGTGAGGCGGCGGAGCATGGGATCAGTGGCCGAGGTCGTCGAATCGATCGACGTTGCGCAGCGCCGGGAACGCTACCCAGAAGGCACCCACGATGGCCATGGTCGCAAGTCCCCCGCCGATGACCGTGACGGGGGTGCCGAGTGCCTGCGCCACGACGCCGCTCTCGAATGCGCCGAGTTCGTTCGACGCGCCGATGAAAACATTTTCGACGGCCAGCACCCGGCCGCGCTTCTCGTCGGGCGTCACCAGCGGCACCAGCGAGCCGCGGATGAAGACACTCACCATGTCAGCACCCGACAGCACGACCAAGGCGGCAAAGGCGACCACGTAGCTGCGGGTCATGCCGAGCGCCACCGTGCCGAGACCGAACACCGCGACGGCCCACAGCAGCGTGCGGCCCACGCGACGCGTCACCGGCCGGGCGGCCAGAGCGATCGCCATCAGCGCTGCACCCACACCCGGCGCTGCGCGGAGGAACCCGTACCCCACGTCACCGACACCCAACCGGTCCTCGGCGATCGCCGGCAGCAGGGCGACCGCGCCACCGAACAGCACCGCGAACAGGTCGAGCGAGATGGCGGCCAGCAGGATCGGCGTCCGCCGGATGAACACCAAACCCTCGACAGCGCTGCGCAGCGTGGGCCGCTGCCCCGGCGGCACGGGGTCGGGCTGGCGCACGAATCGCACCGTCGCGAGCACACAGACCGCCACGGTGATGAGCACGGCCGTGGTCAGGTAGGCCACCGCAGGGTGCACGGCGTACAGCAGGCCCGACAGCGACGGCCCGATGATCGACGCCCCCGTCCAGGTGGCCGAGTACAGGGCGATCACCTTGGGCAGCGATCCCTCTGGCGCCACCATGGGCGGCATCGTCCGCAGCGCCGGCGCCGCGAACGCCCGTCCGACGCCGTAGGTGAAGGCGATCACGAACAGCGGCCACACCTCGGTGGGGTCGGAGAGCGCGAACACGACGAGCGCGATCGTGGCGACCAGTTCGACGCTGATGGCCATCATCGCCATGCGCCGCCGGTTCATCCGGTCGGCGAGCGGTCCGGTCACCAGCACCAGCGCGGCCGCCGGCAGGAACTCGAACAACCCGATGAGGCCGAGGTCGGACTCGCGCCCACTGATGTCGTACGCCTGCTTGAACAGGGCTGCGGCCTGCATCGCCACGCCCGCATACATCAGCAGGTTGGTGATCAGCAGCCGGCGGACGCCCTGGTTGCGCAGCACCTCGGACGTACTGAGTGTGGCGGGGGGCTGGTCGTCGTGCGCAGTCACAGGTGTCGAGACGCTAGTGCGCAAGTGCTAGAGAGTCGTCATGCACTCGATCGCCGACGACACCCAGTGGCTCGACGCCACTGCACAGGCAGCCCTCGTCGAGTCGGGCCAGGTCTCACCGCTCGAGATGGTCGATGCGGCGATCCAGCGCATCGAACGCCTCGACCCGGCGCTCAACGCTGTCGTCATCCGCTGGTTCGAGCACGCCCGCGACGTTGCGTCGTCACTCGTGCCGCACGGCCCGTTCCGCGGCGTGCCCACGCTGCTGAAGGACCTGTGGGCGCACTACGCCGGCCAGACACTGTCGAACGGCAATATCGCCCTCCGCCACGCGGCCCCGGTGTCCGACACCGACACGACGCTCGTGTCACGCATGCGCGGCGCCGGGTTCGTCGTCGCGGGCCGCACCAACAGCCCCGAGTTCGGCAGCGTGCCCACCACCGAGCCACTCGCCTGGGGCCGTACACGCAATCCCTGGGACACCGAACGCTCGCCCGGCGGCAGCAGCGGCGGTTCTGCTGCAGCCGTCGCATCCGGCATGGTGCCGATCGCCCACGCCAGCGACGGCGGCGGCAGCATCCGCATCCCTGCAGCCTGCTGCGGGCTCGTCGGTCTCAAGCCGTCGCAGGGGCGCATCACGCTCGGGCCCTTCCGTGACGAGAGCAACCTCGGTGTCGAACTGTGTGTCAGCCGGTCGGTCCGCGACACCGCGCGATTCCTCGACGCAGTGCACGGCCCCGGAATCGGCGACACCGTCATCGCGCCCCCGCCGTCGCGCCCGTTCTCGGCCGAGGTCGGCGCCGACACCGGACGACTCCGCGTCGGCGTCCTCGACCGTCGCCCCAGCGGCGACCCGGTGCACCCCGAGTGCGCAGCGGCCGCCCGAGCCGCCGCAGCCACACTCGAGTCACTCGGTCACCACGTCGAGCAGTCGTTCCCCGCCGCGCTCGCCGACGCCGAGGCGGGCCGCCGTTTCGGCGCGCTGTGGAGCACCAACATGGGTGCAGGGATCGCACGCGTCGCCGCCACGCTCGGCCGCGAGGTCACGGCGGACGACGTCGAGCCGATGAACTGGGCACAGGCCGAGTACGCCCGCTCGGTCAGCGGCGTGGACTACGCGCTCGCCCTCTCCGCCAACTACGCCTACCGACGCGCCGTCCAGCAGTGGTGGGCCGACGGCTGGGACCTGCTCGTCACCCCGACACTCGCCGAACCGCCCACCCGCCTCGGCGAGTTCGACAACGACGCGGCACAGCCGATGGCTCCGCTCGCGCGGTCGGCGTCGTACGTCGCATTCACCCCCGCGTTCAACACCAGCGGCCAGCCGGCCATCAGCCTGCCGCTGCACTGGTCGGCCGACGGTCTGCCGATCGGCGTGCAGCTGGTGGCTGCGTACGGCCGCGAGGACCTGCTGCTGCGGGTTGCCGCTCAGCTCGAGCAGGCGATGCCGTGGGCCCACCGCCGCCCCCCGGCCTGACCGCACGCAGCGGCCAGCCACACCGTCACTCGACCTCGAGGAACTCCTCGAGTTTGGGCACCTCGATGCCCCACCGCTTCATGCCGGCCTCGATGCGGGCGATCAGCGTCTCGAGCACGGCGATGCGCGCGTACCGCTTCTGTTCGGCGGCGATGACGTCCCACGGCGCCAGCGGATGGCTCGTGCGCTCGAACATCTCCTCGGCCGCTGCCTCGTAGTCGCGGTTCTTCTCGCGGTTACGCCAGTCCTCGTCGGTCAACTTCCAGCGCTTGAGCGGGTCGGCAGCTCGAGCCTGGAACCGCTTGATCTGCTCGTCGTCACTGATGTGCAGGTAGAACTTGACGAGAATGACGCTCTCCTCGCAGAGCGACCGTTCGAAGTCGACGATCGAGTCATAGGCCCGCTTCCAGTCGGCCTTGGAGCAGAAGCCCTCGATGCGCTCGACCAGCACACGGCCGTACCAGCTGCGGTCGAACACCGCCATGTCGCCTAGGCCCGGCAGCGCGGTATAGAAGCGCCACAGGTAGTGATGCTCCTTCTCGCGACGCGTCGGGGCCCCGTAGTTGACGACGTTGTAGTGGCGCGGGTCGAGATGACCCACCATCGCCTTGATGGCGCCGCCCTTGCCGGATGCGTCGGGCCCCTCCATGACGACGAGGATGCCCGGCCCGACCTTTCCGGTGCCCATGAAGCCACCGAGCGTCAGGCGCAGCTGATAGAGCCGGTTCTGACCGGCCACCAAGCGTCGTTCGTACGTGGCCCGGTCGAGCCGCTGCGTCATGTCGAGGGCCGGCAGCACCTTCATCACCCGCAACCTAGCGGTGGGCGATCGGGCCGCTGTACTCCGCTCAGCGGATCGTCCAGCCGCCGTCGACGATGACGCTCTGACCCGTCATGAACGAACTGCCCGGGCCGGCCAGCAGCAACAGCGCCGCGTCGAGCTCGTGCGCATGGCCCATGCGCGGGATCGGTGACTGCGACGCGATGAACCGCTGGCTGGACTCGTCGCTCTCCATGCCGGCGGTCATCTCGCTCGGAAACCACCCCGGGCACAGCGCATTGACGGTGATGCCCTTGCGCGCCCACTGGGCCGCGAGCTCGCGGGTGAGGTTGACGACCGCACCCTTCGACGCGCAGTAGCCAGCCTGCTTGACGGGTGAGCCGGCGACGTGACCGAGCATGCTCGCAATGTTGATGATGCGACCGCCACCGTTGGCGATCATCGTCGGTGCCGCCAGCTTGCTCAGGTGCCACAACGCCGTCACGTTCACCTCCATCGTGACGCGGAAGTCGTCGAGCTGCTCGTGCTCGACCGCCACCTGCCCACCCACGCCGGCGTTGTTGACGAGCACGTCGAGGCGGCCGAAGCGCTCGAGCGTGGACGCGACCACCTGCTCGCGACCCTCAGCCACCGACAGGTCGCTCACCACCACATGCGCACCCGGCAGGTCGGCAGCGAGTGCCGCCAGGCGATCCGCACGGCGGGCGGTCACCACCACGTCGGCCCCCGCCGCATGCAGCACACGGGCGAAGCGTTCGCCGAGCCCCGACGAGGCGCCGGTCACGACCGCCACGCGGCCGTCGAGACGGAAGTTGTCCAGTGGGTTACCGATTGATGGAGTCACGGTTGAGATTCTGTGACATTCCTCCAGTCGCGACGAAACCGCGCCGATACGCAGGTGTACTGGAGGTCACATGCACGCCACGCCGCTCCCCCCGCCGCCCCGCCGCACCATCGTCGTGCGCCGCCACGGCAACCGGTCGGGCAACCAACGGTTCCTCTCGTCGGCCACCGACACGGCCCACACCGGCGACTCGGTCCCCGTCGACTGGCGCGCACAGGCACAACTGGCAACGGTGCTCACCGTCATTGCGGTGATCGTTGCCGTCGGCCTCAGCAACCTCGTGCCGGGTCCGCTCATCGTGTTCGGCATGACCGGCGTGTCGGCGCTGGTGGCGTGGCACCGCCTCGAGCCACTGCCCGACCGGCGTACGCCCGCCGACGTGCTGCGCCACTGACGCTCGGACTCGCGCCCACGCCCGGGCCGTGCGCGGCGCACCTGCCCGACAACGACGAAGGGGACCCGTTCGGGTCCCCTTCGTGCTCGCAGCCCGTACGGGATTCGAACCCGTGCCGCCACCTTGAGAGGGTGGTGTCCTAGGCCACTAGACGAACGGGCCA
>JBMSSR010000134.1:0-8366 GCA_049424465.1 Ilumatobacteraceae bacterium | reverse complement strand
GTGTACAAGCTCACCGAGGAGGAGACCCAGAAGCTCCTCAACATGGAGGGCGAGCTCCACAAGCGCATCATCGGCCAGGAGAACGCCATCAAGGCGGTCAGCCAGAGCGTCCGCCGCACGCGCGCCGGCCTCAAGGACCCCAAGCGCCCCAGTGGCTCGTTCATCTTCCTCGGCCCCACCGGTGTCGGCAAGACCGAGCTCGCCAAGACGCTCGCCGAGTTCCTGTTCGGCGACGAGAACTCGCTCATCGCGCTCGACATGTCCGAGTACATGGAGAAGCACACGGTCAGCCGCCTCGTCGGCTCGCCCCCCGGCTACGTCGGGTACGAAGAGGGCGGCCAGCTCACCGAGGCAGTGCGCCGCAAGCCGTTCAGCGTGGTGCTGTTCGACGAGATCGAGAAGGCGCACCCGGACGTGTTCAACACGCTGCTGCAGATCCTCGAGGAGGGCCGTCTCACCGACAGCCAGGGCCGCACGGTCGACTTCCGCAACACCGTGCTCATCATGACCTCGAACCTCGGCACGCAGGACCTGCGCAAGGCCAACGTCGGCTTCACCAAGGGTGACGCAGCGATGTCGTACGAGCGCATGAAGGACAAGGTCAACGACGCGCTCAAGGGCCACTTCCGCCCCGAGTTCCTCAACCGCATCGACGAGATCATCGTGTTCCACGAGCTCGCGCAGGACGAGGTCATGCAGATGGTCGACCTGATGACCAAGCGCCTCACCTCGCAGCTCGAGGGCCAGGGCCTCGGCATCGAGCTCACCCAGAGCGCCAAGGAGCTGCTCGCGCAGAAGGGCTACGACCCGCAGCTGGGCGCCCGTCCGCTGCGCCGCGCGATTCAGCGGATGATCGAGGACGTGCTCTCCGAGAAGATCCTCTACAAGGAGTTCCACGCCGGCGAGATCATCGTCGTCGACACCGAGGACGACCCCGACCGCCCCGGCGATCAGCGGCTCACGTTCCGCGGTGTCGAGGGGTTCCAGCCTCCGGCGACCGTCGAGCTCGCGGCCACCGGCCTCGAGGGCACCGAGCCACCGGCGAGCACCGACTGATCACGGGGACACCGTCCTGATCGGCATCCGGAGGGCGACACCCCGCACACACGTCGGTGCGGCCACCACGGCGCGGCATCGCCTCGTGCGGGTCGTTGCCGCTGTGGCCGCAGTCGTCGCGATGTCGGCCTGCCGCGTCGATTCGGTCGTGACGGTCGACATGGCACGCGACGGCTCGGGCACCATCACGCTCGAGGCTGTCGCCGACGCCGCCGTCGTGCAGGCTGCGCCCGGGCTCGCCGACGACCTGCGCTTCGACGACGCAGTGGCCGCGGGCTGGACCGTCGACGGACCGACTGCGACCGATGACGGCGGACTCCGTGTGTCGCTGTCGCGCACCTTCGCCAATGTCGACGAGGCCAACGTGCTGTTGCGCTCGATCAGCGGCACCGCAGGACCACTTCGCGACGTCACGTTCAGCCGCACCGGCGGCGTCGGCAGCGACGGCGTGCCTGACGGGTCGGGCGCCACGGTCGAGCTGCGCGGCTCGCTGGGCATCGAGGGCGGCATCGACGCCTTCGCCGACCCCGACGTGCTGGCGGCCGTCGGCGCGTCGCCCTATGCCGCCGACCTCGCCGCAGCGGGTGTCCAGCCCGCTGACGCCGTGTCGTTCCGTCTCGACGTGCACGTGCCGGGCGACGTCACGGCCGGCGCCGACGGTGCCGACGAGCAGGACGGCGTGCTGTCGTGGGCCGCGCCGGTCGACGGGTCGACTGCAGATGTCACCACGTCCTTCGACGTGGCCGGATCGACCGGTGGCTGGTGGCGCGCCGCGTCCACGCTGTCGCTCGTGCTGCTGGTGGTGTGGTGCGTCGCCGGCGTCGGGCTCGTCGTGGTGGTCTCCAACGCACGCGCTCGCCGTCGTCGGGCAGCAGCGCGACGCCACGCGATGAGCGGTACGCGTCGCCGTCCGCCTGCCGATCGCTGACGCGTCGGTACGTCGCCGCGCGACCGAGGCGCGTCACACCCCGTCCGTAGGGTGCCGCGCATGACCCGCACCAAGAGCACCTACCGCTGCGTCGAGTGCGCCGCTGCACACCCCAAGTGGACCGGCCAGTGCCCCACGTGCTCGGCCTGGAACTCGCTCGTCGACGACCTCGACACACCCTCGGGCGGCATGCGCCGCGCCGCTGCAGTGGCACAACCGATCACCGAGGTGGCGACGCTCGTCGCCGGTCCGGTGCCCACCGGCGACACCGAGCTCGACCGAGTGCTCGGCGGCGGACTGGTTCCCGGTTCGGTCACCCTGCTCGGCGGCGAGCCCGGCATCGGCAAGAGCACGCTGCTGCTGCAGGTACTCGCCTCGTGGCCCGGTCGCTCGCTGTACGTCTCGGCCGAGGAGAGCGAGCAGCAGGTGCGACTGCGCGCCGAACGTCTCGGGGCGCTGCGCCCCGAACTGTGGCTGCTCGCCGAGACCGCGCTCCCGCACATCGTCGATGCCATCGACCGCGTCCAGCCGTCGCTCGTGGTCGTCGACAGCGTGCAGACGGTCTTCGACCCCGACCTCGGCTCGGCACCCGGCAGCGTCACACAGGTCCGCGACTGCGCGCACCGTCTCGTCGGCCTGGCCAAGCAGCGCGGCATCCCGGTGCTGCTCGTCGGGCACGTCACCAAGGACGGCACGCTCGCCGGGCCACGTGTGCTCGAGCACGTCGTCGACACCGTGCTGGCCTTCGAGGGCGACCGCCACCATGCGCTGCGACTGCTGCGCGCGGTCAAGCACCGCTTCGGCGCGACCGACGAGCTCGGTGTGTTCGAGATGGCGGGCACCGGGCTGGTGGGCGTTCCCGACGCAAGTCGGCTGTTCCTCGCCGATCGCCGCGTCGGCGTACCCGGGTCGGCCGTGTCGCCCACGGTCGACGGCCAGCGCCCGCTGCTCGTCGAGGTGCAGGCGCTCACGATGCGTACCGACTCGGCTGCACCACCGCGACGCAGTGCACAGGGCATCGATGGCGGACGACTGGCGCTGCTGCTCGCCGTGCTCGAGCAACGGGCCCGGCTGCCGATGGCCCAGCACGAGGTGTACTCGTCGGTGGTCGGCGGCGTGCGGCTCACCGAGCCGGGGGCCGACCTCGCCATCTGCCTCAGCATCGCGAGTGCCCTCATGAATCGCCCCTTGCCACCCGATGTCGTGGCGATCGGCGAGATCGGCCTCGCCGGCGAGGTCCGCCAGGCGGGTCACACCCCGCGGCGTCTCGCCGAGGCGGCACGGATGGGGTTCCGCCGCGCGATCGTCCCGGCCAACAGCGCCAGCACGCACGACGGCATTGCCGTCGTCCCGGTCACGACGATCAGCGAGGCGCTGACGGCGGTGGGCCTCAGCGCCGACTGCGTGCCGCGGGGCGGTGGCAGGTCACCGGCTCACACCGGGCGATAGTGCACCGTCACGCCGGGCCGCACGCCGTCGTGGCGCACGAGTCCGTCATCGACCAGCTTCATCAGGTGGGCCAGCACACTGCGCCCGGCCGCCTTGTACAGCGACTCGTTCACACCGACGTACAGACGGCGCACCATGTCGGGCACCAGTTCGACGCCGTCGCGCACCGCGGCCAGTACCTGTGCCTCGCGCTCGCGCCGGTGGGCGACGAAGGCATCGATGAACGGCCGGACGTCGGTGACCGGCGCACCGTGCGTCGGCAGCAGCATCGCGGGCTCGAGGGCACGGGCGCGTTCGAGTGAGTCGAAGTAGTCGCGCATGTCGCCGTCAGGCGGCGTGATCACGGTGGTGCTCCAGCCCATCACGTGATCGCCGGTGAACAGGATGCGCTGCTCGTCGAACCAGAAGCACAGGTGGTTGCTGGTGTGGCCGGGCGTGTGCACGGCACGCAGATGGAAGCCCTCACCCGACGCAGCGAGGTCGCCATCGTCCACCACGATGTCGGGCACGAATGCAAGGTCGAGCGACTCCTCCACCGTGCCCTCGGCACCGGCCTCGCGCTGTGCGGCGAGCTCGGCGGCATCGGGTTCCTCGGGCGTGTCGTCGTCGACCCAGTCGGCGTTGACCCGGTGCGGCCCGAAACCCACGGTCGGCGCACCGGTGTACTCGCGTAGCCACGCCGCGAGCGGTGAGTGGTCGCTGTGGCAGTGCGTCACGAGGATGGCAGTCACGCGCTCGCCTGCCAGTGCTGCGACGAGTGCATCCCGGTGTGAGTCGAGCACCGGGCCCGGGTCGATCACCACGACGTCGCCCCGGCCCACCAGATAGGTGCCTGTGCCGTGGTAGGTGAACTTCGACGGGTTGCGCGCGATGACGCGGCGCACCAACGGCGCCACCTCGACGACCTCGCCATAGTGCGGATCGTCGAGCGTCACGAACGGGATCGCCGTCACGGCAGCACCGCCCGCACCTCGCCCACCGGCTGACCGTGGCCGAGCAGGCGCTGCACGAGCAACGGTGTCGCCGCCGCGACGTCGACACCCAGCGCGCCGAGCGCCGCCAGCATCAGCGGTGGCCGTGCGCGATCACCACCGTCGGCGATCTTCAGTGCCACGGCACGACCGTCGGGCAGCGCTGCGGCATAGACACCGTCGGCGCCGTCCTTGGCCATCAGCCCCGGCACGTGACGCATCAACACCGTGACGTCGCGCGGCTCGCCGCCCACCATCTGCGGGTGCCCCGTCATCGCTGCGTAGACATCAGCACAGCCGTCACCACCCGCGCCCGTGGCGATCGAGCGGAACGACCGGGCGAGACCGAGCAGCGAGAACGCGTGCGCTGGCGCACCGCAGCCGTCGATGCCGATGTGGTCGTGCGGCTCGTCGGCGAGCTCGTCGATCACTCGTGTGATCGCCAGCTGCAGCGGGTGGTCGATGCGCAAGTACTCGGCGTCGGTGGCCGGCCAACCGTGCAGTGCACACGTGGCGAGCATGCCGGAGTGCTTGCCGCTGCAGTTCATCGTGAGCGGAACCGGGCCACCACCGGCGCGGACGACGTCGCGCGCTGCGTCGTCGTCGAGCGGCATGCCGGGCGTGTTGCCGAGGGCCGACGCGTCGAGGCCAGCGGTCGCCAGGATGTCGAGCGCAGCGCGGGTGTGCAGGGGTGTGCCGTCGTGGCTGGCACACACGAGGGCGAGCAGATGCGGCGGGAGTCGCAGGCCGGCCCGCACCATCGCGACCGCCTGCATCGGCTTGTTGGCAGAGCGCGGGTACACGACGGCACCGGTGTTGCCCGCCGAGTACGCCACCGACCCGTCGCGGTCGAGCGCGACCACGGCACCGAAGTGCACCGATTCGTCGAGACCACTGCGCGAGGTGATCGCAACGGGGACGAAGTCGTCAGGACGCGCCATGGGTACTCATCCCTCCCCCGGGTCGAGACCCGGGACGTCCGGCGGTCCCGTCGGCGCGGTCGCGCCACCGGTGAGGCGTTCGTCGACGAGGTCGTGACGTTCGCCCATCTCCGACACGAGCGCCTGCACCATCGCCGCACCCGGAATCGCCAAGACGGCACCGACCGCACCCATCACCGCGCCGCCAGCGATGGCCGATCCGAACGCGATGGCAGGGTGGAGGTTCATCGTTCGCGAGGTGACACGAGGGATGAAGACGTAGTTCTCGAGCTGCTGGTACACCACCACGGCGATGATGACGGCAACGGCGTGACCCGGCGAGTCGATGAAGGTGAGCAGGACCGGCAGGGCGCCTGCCAGGTACGTGCCCACCACCGGCAGGAACTGACTGACGATGCCGACCCACACGGCCATGGCAACTGGCGCCGGTGTGCCGATCAGCTGGAACACGATGCCGTGGAAGATTGCCGAGAAGCCCGCCAACAGCGCTCGCGAATAGAGATAGCCACCGGTCTTGTCGATGGCAAGGTCCCACGTGTCGAGCACGACGCGTTGCCGCTCGGGGCGCAGTCGGCTGCAGATCGCGCGGCGCAGCTTCGGCCCGTCGGCGACGAGATAGAAGGTGAACATCAGCACCGACAGCGACTGGACGAGGACACCGAGCGCCGTGACCGACAGGTCGAACACGCGACTCTGCTGCCGGTCGATGAACTGCTGCACCGAGCCGTTGGGGTCGTTGATGGCGCTGATGACCGAGGCAGCGTCGATGTTGGTACCCACGTTGTCGTTCAGGAAGTCGACGGTGCGGCTGACATAGGTCTCCGAGTCGCGCAGCAGGTCGGCGAGCTGCTGGCCGACGAGCGCTCCGACCGCAGCGAGCAACGCGCCCAGCACGACGACGACCGTGAACAGGATGAGCCCGGTGGCGGCACCCCGACGCCAGCCACGGGCTGCAAGGCGATTGACTCCGGGCTCGATCGCGAGCGAGAGGAACAGCGAGAGCAGCACGAGCACGAACAGCCCGTAGAGGTTGTGCCACAACTCGCGCAGCACCACCGTGCCGAGGAACCCGAGCCAGAAGATCCCGACGGCACGCCATACCCACCGCGGCATCGTCTCGAACGCGGAGGTGGTCGACGAGCGGTGAGAGGGCTCCTGCGTCATCACGCGCGAGCGTAGTTGCGCACGGCACCCGCCAGCCCGACTGCAAGGTCACCGTTGCGGCGTACCTCGACCCGGTCCAGACCGAGCCACTCGGCCATGTGGTGCAGTTCGGCAGCAAGGTCGGCCACCACCTCGGCGCGGGGCACACCCGGTTCGGTGAAGGCTCCCTGCACCAGCAGGGCACCCGCCTGGCGATCGGCCTTCAGGTCGAGCCGACCCACCAGCGCGTCGCCCCACAGCACCGGCAGTACGTAGTAGCCGTAGGTGCGCTTCGGTGCCGGCGTGTAGATCTCGATCCGGTAGTGGAAGCCGAACAGCCGCTCGGTGCGCGGCCGGAACCAGCACACCGGGTCGAACGGGCTGAGCAGCGCGCAGGCATCGATGCGACGTGGCAGCCGCGCCGACGGGTGCAGGTAGGCCATCCGATCCCACCCCTCGACGCGCACCTCGCGCAGGTCGCCGGCCTCGACCAGCTCGCGCACGAGCGGTCGGCACGGTTCGTTCTTCTGGCGGTGGTAGTCGGTGAGGTCCTCGAGCGTGCCCACGCCGTGGTGGCGTGCCGCCATCAGCAACAGTTCCTTGCGCGCCTCGGCCTCCGACGGGGTCGGTCGGTCGAGCACGTGCCGCGGCAGCACGCGCTCGGCAAGGTCGTAGACGCGGGCGAAGTCGTTGGGCCGCCGGACCGCGGTGATCTCGCCGCGCCAGAACAGGCTCTCGAGCGCCACCTTGCCGTCGTCCCAGTCCCACCACGGACCCTTCTTGCCGACCCGCTCGCTGAGGTCGCCCGACGTGACGGGGCCGTCCACCTCGATACGCCGCTTGACCTCGTCGATGTACCCGGGTCGGCGACCGACGAGGTCCCAGTACCGCGCCCACTTGAACTCGCGCTGCATCTGCCAGCGGTGGAGATGATGGTGCTCGGTGGGCACGTGACTCGCCTCGTGCACCCAGTACTCGAAGAGCTCGCCTGCGGCAGTCGCGTCGGCGATCAGCGAGCGCGGGTGCGGCCCGAGACGCGCGAACAGCGGCAGTTCCTGGCTGCGCACCAGCACGTTGACCGAGTCGATCTGGATGAGGCCCATCCGATCGAGGACACGGCGGAAGTGCCGACGATCGACACGACCCGTCGGCCGGGCGTCGGCGAACCCTTGCGCGGCGCGCGCGATGCGACGCGCCTGGTCGAGCGAGAGTGTGTCGGTGGCCACGGGGCTGCGGGGTCGATGCGCGGACGTCGCCCGGTCGGCGGTGGTCAGTCGGCGGTGGTCAGTCGGCGACGGCGATGGTGACCGAGTTGATGGTCACCGGCACGCGCGGTCGATCGCTGTGATCGGTGTCGACGTTCTGCATCGCATCGAGGACCTCGAGGCCCTTCACGATCTGGCCGAAGTGGTTGTACTGCGGCGGGAGGCCGACGCCACTGGGGCCGCTGATGAGGAAGAACTGGCTGCCGTTGGTGTTGGGGCCAGCATTGGCCATCGCCACCGAACCGAGCTGGTAGCGCTGCTTGACGGGCTCGTCCTCGAATCGGTAGCCGGGGCCGCCGCGCCCGGTACCGGTCGGGTCGCCGCCTTGGCAGACGAAACCATTGATGATGCGGTGGAAGATGACCCCGTCGAAGTAGTGGTAGCCGGCGAGGAACACGAAGTTGTTCACCGTCACGGGCGCGTTGATCGCGTCGAGGGCGATCACCAACGTGCCCATCGAGGTCTCCATCGTCGCCGTGTAACGCTTCGCGGTATCGATGCCGAACTCGGGCGTCTGGTCGAACTGCTGGGTGACGGGAGCGGAGCCGTCGAGGGCGGGGAAGGGCTAAGCCATGCCCGCCACCTTACCCCCCCACGGAACCTTTGGGGGGGG
>JBMSSR010000133.1:0-8372 GCA_049424465.1 Ilumatobacteraceae bacterium | reverse complement strand
CCAGGGGGGCGGGCGCCGCCGCGCCGACCTCTGGGAGCTGCACGTCGAGCGGTCCCGGGTGCCCCGTCCGATGACCGGACGGCCCGTACGCTCGCGCCGTGGCATCGAGGTCAGGGCTGGCGTCTGCGGCGACGCGACGGGACGGTGGCGTACCCAACGGACCCCGCGCCTACCGGACCCGGGTCCGACGCGGTGGGGCGCTGGTGGCGCTCGTGCCGATGGCACTGTTGGCGGTGATCGGGCGACTGCTCCTGCGCGGCGACCACGGCACCACCCGGGCGGTGCTGAGCCTCGGGTGCTCGGTGCTGGCCGCACCGTTCCTGCTCGTCGTGGGCGTCCCGCTGACGGACTCGACCGCTGCGCGGGCGTCCGCCGTCGCGCTCAGCGTCGTGCTGTGGGCTGGGCTCGGCCTGGCTGCGGCTCGTCGGGCGACGCGACGGCCTGCGGCGACGTGGCGCGAGTTCTGGCTCGAGTTCGCGTGGTCGGCCGCCGCCGTCTGGGTCGGCGTCGTGGCCGGTCTCGTGGTCGCCGACGCGGTGCTGGGCCGACCGTTGATCTGACGCGCCACGATCACACCGTCACCAGACCTCGGATCGCCTCGAGCTTGCTCGGCCCGATGCCCGCAACATCAGCGAGGTCGTCGACCGACGAGAACGGCCCGTGCAGGTCGCGGTACGCCACGATCGCCGCCGCCGTCGTCGGGCCGATTCCCGGCAGCGTCTCGAGCTCGGCTGCAGTTGCGACATTGAGGTCGAGCGGACCCGCAGGCGCCGCAGGCCCGTCACCGACGGTCGCGGTCGGTAGCGGATCGTCCTCGCCGAGACGCGGCACGAACACCCGCTGCCCGTCGACCAGCAGCGACGCAAGGTTGATGCGATCAGCATCCGCGTCGGCAGCAAGGCCGCCTGCTGCAGCGACGGCGTCGATCGCTCGCGCACCGCTGCGGAGCGAATACACCCCCGGGTGCACCACCGCTCCCGCGACGTGCACCGTGACGGCAGTCGCGGTCGTACCGGGTGGCGCTGCGACCTCGACCGCCGTCGTCGGCACGCCGTCGGCGCGAACTGAGGTGCCGTCGGTGACCGTGTACGGGAGCGATGCCTCGGCCGGCAGCGCCGGAGGGCGCACGAGCCAGTAGCCGCCAGCCACGACACCGAGCACGATGACCGCACTCGCCAGCACACGCGGCACCCCGACCCAGCGCACGCGGTCGCCGAGTGAGCGAACCGCCGCCGCGACACGCGACGACGCCGTCTCGGGACGAGGGCGTCGGCGACGCGACGGCAACGGACGCGGCGGCAGCGTGGGCACAGGACCTCCCGGACGACGAGGACTCGGGGGAGGTCGCTGCCGAACCTATCCGCCCCGCCGCCGACGCGTCGCGCCACACGGAATCAGCGCTCGGTCGAGTCGACCGCTCAGCCGACGGACGCGGCGTGCTCGTCGAGTTGGAGTGCTGCCACGCCGGTGGCCAGCTGACGGCGGGCGACCCAATCGGCCTCGATCTCGAGAGGGATACGCAGGTACGCGCTGCGGTGTGACAGGCCGCGCAACCGACCAGCGGCGTACGCACCCAGGTAGCGCGACAGGAACCCGAGCGCACCGTGCCGTCGCCACTGGCGCACGTGCACCAGTTCATGTCGCATGAGGTACGGCGTCACCATGCCGCGGCGGACGATCACGAGCCGGCCGATCGTGATGCCGTCGGCGCCCGGCGGAACCGGGCCGCCCTCCCAGAGCACGCAGTCCTCGCGCCGCTCGATCGACACCCCCGCCATGAGCGCACCCTAGCGAAGCGGACCGCGTCGCCGACCGCGTCGTGACGGGCGCCACCAGCCGGGCTCAGTAGCCGGGGTCGCTCGGCCAGTTCGGCTGGAACAGGTGCCACTGCTGGGGAGCGCGACGGATCAGCCCCTCGAGTTCCTTCGCCAGGTCGGCGGTGACGCGGGCGACGTCGTCGCGCAGTCCGTTACCGCTGCGTTCGACCGTCATCGGGGGACGGACGACTGCGTGGTGTCCGTTGACCTGCTGCGTGAAGTAGACGCCGACGGGCAGCAATGCTGCGCCGGTGCGCAGCGCGAGGGTCGCCGGTCCGGCTGGCAGTGTGGTGTGCTCACCGAAGAACTCGACGGGCACACCGTTGTGGTCGAGGTCGCGGTCGCACAGCAGGCACACGATCTCGTTGCGCCGCAGAGCCGCCAGCACCGTCGGCCCCGCCTCGGGACCGGTGGGCACGACCGTCATCCCGAGGTTGCGCCGCAGTGTCGCGAACCACTCGAACAGCTCGGGTGGCTCGAGCGCCTCGACGACCACGGTGAGCGGGTACCCCTGGTCGGTCATCCACCAACCTGCCCATTCCCAGCCGCCGAGGTGCGGCAGGGCGAAGATGCAGCCGTTCCCCCGGTCGAGCGCCTCGGTGACGTAGTGGAATCCGTCACGGCTGAACGTGCGGTCGACGACGTCCTTGCTGAGCGACGGCAGGCGGAAGCTCTCCATGTAATAGCGGGCGTAACTGTCGAATGCCTGTTGCACCGCGAGGCGCAGCGCCGTACCACTGAGCCGGGGGTCGACACGGCGCAGGTGGCGTTCGATCATCTGGCGCTTGCGAAGGCTGGCGAGGCTGGCACCGGTGCCCAGCGACGAGGCGGCCAGGTGCGCAACGGGTGCCGGCAGCAACCGCGCGGCGATCGAGCCGAGGCGGTAGGCGCCGACCGTCGCCGCATCGACGATCGACGACGTCAGATCGTCGGCATCGGCCACCGGTGGTCCTACGGGCGGTGCTGGTCGCGGAGGGTGACGCGCGAGCGGCGGCGTTCGGTGCGCACGACACGTCGGCTCTGGCGGCGGCTGCGGCGCAACTCGATGCGCTCGGCAGTGACCGGCGCGACGGCCGCCTGGCGCCACACCTTCACGAACCGCTGCACGGCGGTGACCGCGGTCAGGCCGAGCGTGAGCCACAGGATGGGGATGAGCAGCGGCGGGATGAGCAGGCCGAGGCACAGGGCGATGATGCGCTCGGCGCGCTCCATGATGCCGCCCTTGGCGTCGAGTCCGAGGCTCTCGGCCTTGGCCCGCATGTAGCTGATGACCGAGCTGAGCGCCATGACGGCGAACGGCAGGAGCGCGAGGTGCGGCGACTCGGTCGAGGCGAAGTGCCACGCCACGCCGCCGAACAGCAGCGCGTCGGCAAACCGGTCGATCGTCGAGTCGAAGAAGGCACCGCGCTGGCTCGACGAGTTGCTCGCCTTGGCGAGTGCGCCGTCGAGCAGGTCGGGCACGGCGGCGAGGATGACGAGCGCCAGGCCGAGCTGCAGCTGCCCGGCACCGACGGCGACGGCCGCAGCCACCGCGACCAGCAGGCCCATCCAGGTGAGGTGGTCGGGGGTCAGCCCCGTGCGACGAAGGCCGTCACCGAGCGGCTTCACCGCCCGGTCGACCGGGGCGCGGAATTTGCCGTCGAACATCAGTGAAAGGCTAACCGAGCGGGGCGGCTCAGACGTCCCACTCCTCGAGCGGGTTGTCCTGCACGAGGTGCTCGACGACCGACCCGTCGACGGCATCGACCAGCACCAGCCCACGACGCCGGGGCGGTTCCTCGGCCGAGTACACCAGCACCCGCCACGTCGGCCGACTGCGCAGCCCGCGCCACACCTGCTGTGCCGACGCATGGCCGACTGCGAAGCCCACGGCACCCTGCGCCGCGACCAGTGCCTGCTGCTCGTCGACCCGCATCCGCCAGCCAGACGTGAACGAGAACACCGCCACTGCGCCGAGCAGGACCGCCGCCCACAGGGTGCCACGGTTGACCCAGGGCGACGAGTCGTCGTGGAGTGCCCACGCAGCGACGCACAGCACCGCGATCACGGCGTAGAGCACCGCTGGACGGCGGCGACGGCTGTTGTCGGGGAACTCGTAGACCCCGGCATGATCAGCGCGCAGGTCGTCGGGCAGTTCGTCACGGAGGTCGTCGGGGCGTTCGGTCATCGGCTCGCCATGCTACGGCCCGGTCCACGCCTGCGGCCGGACGGCCACCACCGTCAGTCGAACAGCGCGGCCGGACGGTCCCCGCTGGGCGGCGTGAGCCCGAGGTGCTGGTAGGCGGCGACCATCGCCACCCGACCGCGCGGCGTGCGTGCCAGCAGCCCCTGCTGGATGAGGAACGGCTCGTACATGTCCTCGACCGTCTCCGGTTGCTCGCCCACGCTGATGGCCACCGTGCTGAGGCCCACCGGGCCACCTGCGAACTGTTGGCAGATGGCGTTGAGGATGGCCCGGTCGACCTTGTCGAGGCCGCGCTCGTCGACGCCGAACAGCCGCAGCCCGTCGCGGGCGACATCCTCGGTGACCGTGCCGTCGCCGCGCACCTCTGCATAGTCGCGCACGCGGCGCAGCAGGCGGTTGGCAATGCGGGGCGTGCCGCGAGACCGTCGCGCGATCTCCCACGCGCCCTCCGGCGACACCTCGACTCGCAGGATGCCGGCCGCGCGCCGGACGATCGCCTCGAGTTCGTCGTCGTCGTAGTAATCGAGGCGCGCCACCAGGCCGAACCGGTCGCGCAGCGGTCCGGTGATCATGCCGGTACGCGTCGTCGCGCCGACGAGCGTGAAGCGCGGCAGCGACAGCCGGATGCTCGATGCTGCGGGCCCCTTGCCCACGACGATGTCGAGCTGGAAGTCCTCCATCGCCGGATAGAGGATCTCCTCGACCGCCCGAGACAGACGGTGGATCTCGTCGATGAAGAGGACGTCGCCCTCCTCGAGCTTGGTGAGGATCGCCGCGAGGTCACCGGCCCGCTCGAGCGCCGGGCCGGACGTGATGTGCAGGTGCACGCCCATCTCGGCAGCGACGATGCCGGCCATGCTCGTCTTGCCGAGGCCGGGTGGTCCGGCGAGCAGCAGGTGATCGGCTGGCTGGCTGCGGCGGCGTGCCGCCTCGAGCACGATCGACAGGTGCTCCTTCAGCTCGCGCTGGCCGATGAACTCGCTGAGACGCCGCGGCCGCAGACCGACCTCGTCGGACTCCTCGTGATCGTTGACGACGGACGCGTCGAGGAACTCGTCACGCACGTCGCGACCCCAGCGCCTTCAGTGCGTCGCGCAGCAGCGTCGACGCATCGGTGGCGTCCGCGCCCGCGACCTCGCGGAGCGCGTCGCGGATCTCCTCCTGGCCGTAGCCGAGGCCGGCGAGGGCTTCGCGCACCGAGCCGACGGCCGAGCCACTCCCCTCGCCCACTCCACCAGCGCCCATTTCGACGCCGTCGAGCAGTGGCAGGTCGAGCCGGTTGCGCAGCTCGACGAGCAACCGCTCGGCCGTCTTCTTGCCCACTCCCGGCACGAGGGTGAGCGCGCCGAGGTCGCTCCCCGCAACGATCTCGACGAGCGCAGTCGGTGCGTGCGTGGCGAGGATCGCCAGGGCGAGCGACGGCCCGATGCCGTGCGTGCCGATGAGCACCTGGAAGGTGGCGCGCTCGGTGCGGTGCAGGAAACCGAACAGTGTCTGGCCGTCCTCGCGGATGTGGTGGTGCACGTACAGGAACACGGTGGCCCCGACATGCAGGTCGGCGAGCGTCCGCGGCGTCACCGTGACGAGATAGCCGACCCCGCCGACCTCGACGAGCGCAGTCGACGCATCGGTGCGCTCGAGCACCGTGCCGCGCAGTGACCCGATCACTGGCCCACCGCCGTCCGGACTGCCGCAACTCGGCGGCGCATCGGCGCCGCCGCGAGGTAGCACAGCGCGAGCGCCGCAGCGTCGGCGGCATCGGCGGGACGTGGCGGCGACGACAGCCCGAGCCGCGCCTGCACCATCTTCTGCACCTGCTGTTTGGGCGCCGCGCCCCACCCGGCGACCGAGTCCTTGACCTGGTTGGGGGTGAACTGCACGACGTCGCAGCCGCGTGAGGCAGCCTCGGCGAGCGCGACGCCGCTGGCCTGGCCGACGCTCATCGCCGTGCGCACGTTGTTCTGGAAGAACACCTGCTCGACGGCGACACCCTGTGGCTCGAACTGGTCGAAGAGCGCCGACAGTTCGCGCCGCAGTTCGGCGAGGCGCCAGGGCAGTTCGTCGGTGGGTGGCGTTCGGATGACACCCAGTGCGAGCGGTCGCACCGACGAGCCCTCCTGGCGCAGTACGGCATAGCCACAGCGGGTGAGGCCCGGGTCGACACCGAGGACGGTGAGCGCAGTACCCGGACGACCGGCAGCAGGGGCGAACACGCGTACGAGACTACCGCGGCCGGCGGTCGGCACGGCGCATCCCAGCGGGCCGGATGCCGTCGTGGGCGTCAGGCCTCGAGACGGCTGAGCGCCTGCACCAGCTCGGCGACCGGCCGATAGGTCACGCCCGCGATCGCCCGGTGGGCGTAGCGGATGATGCCGTCACGGTCGACGATGAACACGCTGCGACGGGGAAAGCCGAGCGGCCCGAGCACGCCGTACGCCGCTGCCACTGCCTTGTCGGTGTCGGCCAGCAGCGGGAAGCGGAAGCCGTGCTTGTCGCGGAAGCGGTCGTGGCTGGCGACGTCCTGTGCCGAGATGCCGAGCACCTGCGCCTCGAGCCCCTCGAACTGGGCGAGCTCGTCGTTGTACGAGACCAGTTGGCGGGTGCAGACCGCAGTGTCGTCACCCGGGTAGAAGACGAGCACCACCGGGCGTCCGGCGAACTCGTCGAGCGAGAACCGGCGGCCGCCGTCGGCGGGCAGGGTGAACGAGGGTGCACGGTCGCCGATGCCGACACTCATGCGCTCGCCGCCTCCATGAGGTCGTCGCTGATGTCGAAGTTGCTGTACACGTCCTGCACGTCGTCGTTGTCCTCGAGCGCGTCCATGATGCGCAGGATCTTCTTGGCGTCCTCGACGTCGGTGACCTCGACCGTGATGCTCGACACCATCGTGCTCTCGGCCGAGGCAACTGTCAGGCCGGCTCCCTGCAGTGCGTCGCGGACGTCGAAGACCACCGATGGCTCGCACGTGATGCGCCACCCGTCGGCGTCGGCCGACACATCGTCGGCACCGGCGTCGAGAGCCGACAGCATGACGGTGTCCTCGTCACCGCCGGTCACCAGCACCACGCCGCGACGGCTGAACTGCCAGCCCACGGCGCCGGGCTCGGCCATGCTGCCGCCGAGCTTGTTGAACACGTTGCGCACATCGGCGCTCGTGCGATTGCGGTTGTCGGTGAGCACGTCGACCAGCATCGCGACACCCCCGGGCGCGTAGCCCTCGTAGGTGATGGCCTCGTAGTTGCCGCCGTCGTTCAGACCGGCGCCGCGCTTGACGGCACGATCGATGGCGTCGTTGGTCATCTGTGCCGCCTTCGCCTTCAGCACGACGGTGCGCAGCGTGGCGTTCGAGTTGGTGTCGGGGCCGCCCTCACGTGCGGCGACCTCGAGCTGCCGGGCGATCTTGTTGAACAGCTTGCCGCGAGCCTTGTCGGCGGCACCCTTCTTGTGCTTGATCGTTGCCCACTTGGAATGGCCGGACATGTCGGCGTCTCCTCTTTCCTAGAACCCTGCGTGCTGCAGGAACAGTTGGTGCAGTCGGATGTCGTCGGTGAGCTCGGGGTGGAACGATGCCACCATCGCCGCGCCCTGCCGTGCCACGACAGCGACACCCTCGTGGCTGGCCAGCACCTCGACCACCTGGCCGATGGCCTCGATGCGCGGCGCACGGATGAACACAGCGTGGAACGGGCCCTCGACGCCCGTCACCTCGAGATCGGTCTCGAAACTCTCGTTCTGCCGCCCGTACGCGTTGCGGCGGACCGAGATGTCGACGACCCCGAAGCTGAGCTGGTCGGGACGCCCGTCGAGGATGTCGGACGCGAGCAGGATCATGCCGGCGCACGTGCCGAGCACCGGCAGGCCGTCCTGCAGCCGACCCTTCAGCTCGTCGAACAGTCCCGACGACACCAACAACTTGGACATCGTGCTGCTCTCACCACCCGGCAGCACGATCGCGTCGAGCCCCTCGAGGTCGACGGGACGGCGGACCTGGCGCGTCGCCGCGCCACAGCGCGTCAGCGCGCGCTCATGCGCGGCAAATGCACCCTGCAACGCGAGGACCCCGACGACGGGGCGACGATCGGCGCCCACCTGGGGGCTCCGGGGTGCGCATCACCAGCCGCGCTCGGCGTAGCGCTGGTTGATCTCGTCCATGCCGATACCGGTCATCGGCGCACCGAGGCCACGGCTCACCTTGGCGAGGATGTGGGCATCCATGTAGTGCGTGGTGGCCTCGACGATCGCCTTCGCCCGCGGCGCCGGGTCGTCGCTCTTGAAGATGCCCGAGCCGACGAACACGGCTTGAGCGCCGAGTTGCATGGCGAGCGCAGCATCGGCCGGGGTGGCGATGCCACCGGCGCAGAACAGCGGGA
>JBMSSR010000132.1:0-8417 GCA_049424465.1 Ilumatobacteraceae bacterium | reverse complement strand
GTTGCCGTCGTCGACCAGCCACCGTCGACGAAGGCCACGCTCGGGAGCAACGCAGCACACCTCACCGCCAGGTTCGACGAGCGCACCGGCACGGTCATCGCGATGTGCGCGATCGACAACCTCGCCAAGGGGGCGTCGGGCGGTGCCGTACAGGCTGCCAACCTCGCGCTCGGCCTCGACGAGACCGCTGGGCTGTCGGCAGTGGGGATGTACCCGTGAGCGCACACGAACCAGTGACACGCACGGCCACCGACCGCGCTGCGGTGCTGGTCGAGGCGCTTCCGTACATCAGGCGGTTCGCTGGTCAGATCGTCGTCGTCAAGTACGGCGGCAACGCACTCGCCGGTGCCAGTGACGACGATGCGCTCGCCCTGTTCGCACAGGACATCGTGCTGATGCACCAGGTCGGTATGCGGCCTGTCGTGGTGCACGGTGGCGGCCCGCAGATCAGCGGGATGATGTCCCGGCTCGGCAAGCAGACAGAGTTCCGCAACGGTCTCCGTGTGACGGACGCCGAGACGGTCGACATCGCTCGCATGGTGCTCATCGGTCAGGTCAATCCCCAAGTGGTGTCAGCGATCAACGTGCACGGTCCACTTGCCGTCGGGGTGAGTGGCGAGGACGCCGGGTTGATCCGGGCCGTCGCCCGTGACGAGGCACTCGGCTTCGTCGGCGACGTCGCGCACATCGACCCGTCGATCCTGCAGAACCTCGTCGCCGACGGCTTCATCCCGGTGGTCGCCACGATCGGGACCGACGAGCACGGTCAGGCGTACAACATCAACGCCGACACCGTCGCGGGGGCGGTCGCCGAGGCACTTGCCGCCGAGAAGCTTGTCTACCTCACCGACATCGAGGGGCTCCGGCGTGTCGTGGACGACCCGACGAGCCTCATCCGGCAGACGACGCCGGACGAGCTCGATGCGCTCGTCGCCGACGGCACGATCGCCGGCGGGATGATCCCCAAGGTCGAGAGCTGCGTGCATGCCGTTCGTCGCGGGGTCCGCCGCGCGCACATCCTCGACGGCCGCATTCCGCACGTGCTGCTGCTCGAGGTCTTCACCGACGAGGGGATCGGAACGATGGTCAGATGAGTACGCACGCGTTCGACACGGGGAACGCCCCGCACTGCCCGTTCATCCCCGTCTTCGGTGCGCCTGCCGTCATGTTCGAGCGCGGTGCCGGTACCGAGCTCTGGGACTCGCATGGGCGCCGCTACCTCGACTTCCTCAGCGGCCTCGCCGTCACGTCGCTCGGCCACGCCCATCCAGCGGTCGCCGAGGCGCTCTCGCGCCAGGCCGGCCAGCTGCTGCATGTCAGCAACTTTTTCGCCAATCCGGTCGCCACCGAGGCGGCGACCAAGCTCGTGACCCTGTTGCGCGAGTGCACAGGTCGCACTGGTCAGGTGTTCTTCTGCAACAGCGGTGCCGAGGCGAACGAGGCGGCGCTCAAGATCGCCCGCAAGTTCGGCGGGCGGGGACGCCACGTCGTCGTCAGCGCCTACGGCAGCTTCCACGGCCGCACCCTGGCTGCGCTCGCTGCCACTGGACAGCCGGCCAAGCACGAGCCGTTCCATCCCATGCCCGACGGCTTCCGCCATGTCGCGTTCGACGACATCGGCGCGCTCGAGGCGGCCATCGATCCGTCGGTCAGCGCCGTGTTGCTCGAGACGGTCCAGGGGGAGGGCGGCGTCGTGCCGGCCTCGGGCGAGTACTTGCGCGCCGTCCGCCGCCTGTGTGACGAACGCAACCTGCTGCTCATCGTCGACGAGATCCAGACCGGCTTCGCACGCACCGGTGAGTGGTTCGGCTTCCAGCACGCCGGAGTCCTCCCTGACGTGGTGACGATGGCGAAGGCGCTCGGGAACGGGGTGCCGGTCGGTGCCGTGTGGGCCCGTCAGGAGGTTGCCGCGGTGATGCAGCCCGGCGACCACGGCAGCACCTACAGCGGCACCGCCATCGCGACGGCGGCGGTCAATGCGGTGCTCGACGAGATGCGCCGGATCGACGCACCACGGCTGGCCCGCGAGCGTGGCGCCGAGCTCCGTTCGGCCGTGTCGGGCGTCGATGGTGTCGTGGCGGTGCGCGGCCACGGGTTGCTGCTCGCCGCCGAGCTCGAGCCTGGCCTCGATGCGAAGGCTGTCTACGTCGCGGCGCTCGCGCGCGGCCTCGTGACGAACGCCGTCACGGCAACAGCACTGCGACTCGCCCCGCCGCTCACGGTCAGTTCGGCCGAGATCGCCGAGGCGACAACGCTGCTGAGCGCATCGATCGCGGCAACCCGGGGGACGGGAGGGGCGTCGTGACGATCCTGCGCCACTTCACCGACATCACCGACGTCGACGCTGCCGGCCTTCGGGCCATTCTGGCGCTCGCCGAGCGGCCGGCGCTGCCGCTCGTCCTCGAGCGGCAGGGCGTGGCGCTCATCTTCGAGAAGCCCTCGAACCGCACCCGCCATTCCACCGAGATGGCGGTCGTGCAGCTCGGTGGCCACCCGGTGTACACGCGCGGTGAGGAAGTGGGCCTCGACGAGCGCGAGTCGGTCGAGGACATCACTCGCGTGCTGGCTGGCTATCACGCAGCGCTCGCGGCGCGTGTGTTCGAGCACGACAAGATCTCGCGCATGGCGGCGGTCAGCACCGTCCCGGTGGTCAACATGCTCAGCGACCGCTCGCACCCGTTGCAGGCGGTGGCCGACGTGCTCACGATGCAGCAGGTGCACGGTGACCTCACCGGGCGCACGGTCGCGTACGTGGGCGACTACGCCAACGTGTCCCGCTCGCTGGCCGAGGCGTGCCTGCTGCTCGGGGTTCACGTCACCCTCGCAGCCCCGGAGGGGTATGGCGCATCGGCCGACGAGCTGGCGCGTCTCGACGCGATCGGCGCCAACACCGGCGCGCGAGTCACCCAGTCGACCGACCCGAGCGTGGCCGTCGAGGGCGCGATCGCGGTGCACACCGATACGTGGGTGTCGATGGGGCTCGAAGACGAGAAGGTGGTCCGGGTCGAGGCCTTCCGTGGCTACACGGTTGACAGCGCGCTGATGGCGCGTGCCGCCAGTGGCGCCGGGTTCTACCACTGCCTGCCCGCGTACCGCGGGCTCGAGGTGACCACCGAGGTGATCGACGGGCCGTGCAGTCACGTCATCGCCCAGGCCCACAATCGCCTGCATGCTGCCCGCGGCGTGCTGGCCTGGCTGAAGGGGGTGCGCTGACATGTCGTCGAAGGTGCAACGGCAGCAGGCGATTGCACGGCTGATCGGCCGCCACGCCGTGACCAATCAGGTGCAGCTCGTCGAGCTACTGGCCGACGACGGCATCACTGCGACGCAGGCCACGGTGTCCCGCGACCTCGAGGACCTCGGGGCGGTCAAGGTGCGGGTGCCCGGCGGTGACACCGTGTACGCGATCCCCGAGTACGAGCCACAGCGCCTCGCTCCCGAGGACCAGCTTCGCCGGGTGATGGGCGAGTGGGTGGCCGAGGTGAGGTCGAGCGGCAACCTCGTCGTCCTGCGCACACCACCGGGGTGTGCCCACGTCGTGGCGAGTGCACTCGACCGCAGCGGTCTGCGTGGCATTCTCGGCACTGTGGCAGGTGATGACACATTGCTGTGCATCGCCGAGGAAGATCTCGGTGGGCCGGCGCTCGTCGCCGCCCTGCGCACGCTGGCAGGCCTGTCATGAGCGGCGGCAACACGCTGTGGCACGGCAGGTTCGAGGCTGGGCCCGCCGACAGCCTGATGGCGTTCACCGAGAGCCTGTCGTTCGACCGGCGGCTGTGGCTCGACGACATCACGGGCTCGCTGGCCCACGTTGCGGGTCTGGTTGCTGCAGGGCTGCTGTCGGACTCCGAGGGCGCGGCGGTGACCGGCGCGCTCCACCAGGTGTCGGCCGAACTGCTCGACGGCTCGTTCGAGTTCCTCCCCAGCGACGAGGACATCCACACTGCGGTCGAGCGACGGGTCACCGACCTCGCCGGCCCAGCCGGCGCAAAGCTGCACACTGGGCGCAGCCGCAACGACCAGTCGGCCACCGACGTGCGCTTGTGGCTCAAGCGCGAGCTGCTCGCCGTTGCGGGCCTCGTCGTCGACCTCCAGGAGGTGCTGCTGCGTCGCGCCCGCGCGGCCGACGGCATCTACCTGCCCGGCTACACGCACCTCCAGCGCGCACAGCCGGTGATGCTGGCCCATCACCTGCTGGCGCACGGTTGGTCGCTCGGCCGTCACGTCGACCGATTGCTCGACGCACTCGAGCGCATCGATGTGTCCCCGCTCGGGGCCGGTGCACTCGCCGGTTCCTCATTGCCGCTCGACCCGGACCACACGGCGCATCTGCTCGGCTTCGCCTCGCGGTTCGAGAACTCGCTCGATGCGGTCGGCTCGCGCGACCACGTCGCGGAGGCGCTGTTCGTGCTGACCCTGATCGCGATCGATCTCTCGCGGCTCGGCGAGGAGTTCGTGCTGTGGACCACCGACGAGTTCGGGTTCGCGCGACTGGACGACGCCTACGCAACCGGTAGCTCGATGCTGCCGCAGAAGAAGAACCCCGACATCGCAGAACTCGCGCGCGGCAAGGCCGGTCGTGTGATCGGATCGCTCACCGGATTCCTCGCGACGATGAAGGGTCTGCCGCTCAGCTACAACCGCGACTACCAGGAGGACAAGGAGCCGCTGTTCGACTCGGTCGACCAGGTCGCTCGGGGCCTCGTCGCCGTCGCCGGCATGCTCGACACCGTGACGTGGAACCCCGATCGAATGCGTGCCGCCGCAGATGCGGAGTCGACCGCGGCGACCGATCTCGCCGAGTGGCTGGTCGAGCGCGGTACCCCGTTCCGCGATGCGCACGCCGTCGTCGGGGCGCTCGTCCGCCGCGCGCTCGCTGGCGAGGCATCGCTCCGCGACCTCGTGGCCGCAGAGCCGATGCTCGGCGACGACGCTGCGGCGTTGGTGGCGCCCGGGGTGGCGGTCACCCGTCGTACCACCAAGGGTGGGGCTGGCCCCGGGCCGGTCGCCGAGCAGTTGGTTCGCTTCTCGGCCCGGGTCACCGCGCTCCGTGCGGCGATTACCGCCTGACTGGGCGAGGCGCGACGCGCTCGACGTCGCGCCAGACCTGCTCGGTCGGCTCATCGAGATTCGGGGTGTCCGCGCACGGGTCACCGAGGTCGAGGCCTACACCGCCGACGACCCCGCGAGTCATTCGTTCCGGGGCCGCACCGCGCGCAACGCCTCCATGTTCGCTACCGGCGGCTGCTGGTACGTGTACCTCATCTACGGCGTGCACCTGTGTCTCAACCTCGTCACGGGTACCGAGGGTGACGGTCAGGCGGTCCTCGTCCGATCCGTGCTCGTCGACGGTGTCGATGCCCCGCTCACCACCGGTCCGGGACGCCTGTCGCGCGCACTCGATGTCGGGCGCGACCTCGACGGTGCGCCCGCTGCGGTGTTCGACGATGGTTGGTCTGCTGCATCGGCACCACTGGTGACGACTCGGATCGGCATCTCGAAGGGCACCGATCTCCTCCGCAGGTGGGTCCTCGTGGACCAGCGCCCTTCGGTCCGTGCCCCTCGTCGGACGTCCTAGACGCCGGCGTCCCACGCCAGCCAGTAGCCGTGCGGGTGAGTGCTCCCGATGCGCTGGACCGTGCGCTCGCCACCGCGCCACCGCACCACCGACACGACGGTCAGCACTTCCGGGGGCGTCGTCGTCGGTACCGGCAGTCCCGGCGTCTCGGCGGGACTCTCGGCGACGATCCACGTGAGGTCACCGTCGGCGGCCCGGTCGAGTTCGTCGACGAAGGCCATCTGCCGGTCGCGACTCAGGTAGTTGAGTACCCATGACGTGGTGACCACCGGGTGGCCAGCCATACGCGCCCGTGCCACGAGCCGCCCGACGTCGGCCACGGCATCGCCCCGCTCGACCGTCGGTGGTGCCGTGCGTGCCAGTGCCACCGCGTCGACGAGGCGGTGGAAACGATCCGCCATGTCGGGCCACACGCACGCCTCGAGCCAGCGCACCTCGTCGTCGTCGGTGACGTCGATGGGATGTGCGTCGAGCCCGACCGCCGCAGCGATGACGGGGACCGCGGTCGGCACGTTGATGCCTGATGGCGGCTGCCCGCGCAACGAGCAGTGCAGCACGATCGAGGAATCCCGCCCGACGACGATGCCGCTCCCGTAGTCGTAGCAGTATCGGTCGAGTTGCAGGTTGAGCCCCGCGCTCGCCCCGACATCGACGATCGAGATCGGCCCCCGCTCGGCGACAGCGGCAGCGAGGCCGGGCAGCATCGTGGCGCAGCGTCCGATCTCGTTGGTCTGCGTGTGTCGAGTGCTGATGAGTTGCTCGAGGCGTCGCCGGTGCCCGAGCACCGCACCTCGAAATGCCGGGTAGGCATCCCCGGCGGTCGGCACCGCGGTCATATTCGGGTAGTACATCGCCAGATCGGGAACCAGACCCTCCAGCACCAGGAGGTGGACGGCGGCGAAGAGCAAGACGGGCAGCTGCTGCTCGGCCGGTGCCGACTGCAGCACCGACCGGACCTCGGGATCGGCCGCGATCCGTTGCGCCACTGCGGCGTACATCGGCGCCCGAGTGCCGTGCTGCTCGAACTCGCGGAATCGCCGTGCCACGAGGTCGTCGGCAGTCGTCACGCCGTGGACGCTAGTGGCCACTCGGCGAACGCCGACCAGGCCGAGTGATCCGTACATCGCCGTGGCAACATGGGCGGACTATGGACCTGATCGCAGACCTCGAGGCCCGCGGCCTCGTCCACGACACCACCGATCGCGAGGCGCTCCGCGCCAGGCTCGCCGCGGGTCCGATCAGCCTCTACATCGGGTTCGACCCCACGGCCGACTCGCTCCACGTGGGCCACCTGGTCGGTCAACTCTTCATGCGCCGGTTCCAGATGGCGGGACATCGACCCTTCCCGCTGGCCGGTGGTGCGACCGGCATGATCGGTGATCCGGGTGGGCGCAGCGAGGAGCGCAACCTGCTCGATGACGACCAGTTGCGCCACAACGTCGAGTGCATCAAGCAGCAGTTGAGCCGCCTGCTCGACTTCGAGCCGGGTTCGTGCCAGGCCACCCTGGTCAACAATGCCGACTGGACCACCCCGATCTCGATGCTCGAGTTCCTCCGTGACGTCGGCAAGCACTTCACGGTGAACCAGATGATCGCCAAGGACTCTGTCCGGAGCCGGATCGAGAGCGAGCACGGCATCTCGTACACCGAGTTCTCGTACATGCTCCTGCAGGCGAACGACTTCCGGCACCTCTACGAGCGCCACGGGGTCGAGTTGCAGGCGGGCGCCAGCGACCAGTGGGGCAACATCACCGCCGGTGTCGAGCTCATCCGGCGTCGCTGTGCCGGTCAGGCCTTTGCCGTCACCCATCCGCTGATGGTGAAGGCGGATGGCACCAAGTTCGGCAAGTCGGTGTCCGGCGCCGTGTGGCTCGATCCGGCGCGCACCTCGCCGTACCAGTTCCGCCAGTTCTGGATGCAGGTCGACGACGAGATGGCCCCGGTGTACACCAAGATGCTCAGCCTGCAGCCCCTGGCCGAGCTGGAGGACCGTCTCGCCCGCCACGCCGAGGCGCCTGAGCGGCGGCGTGCGCAGCGGGCGCTGGCCGACGAGCTCACGTCCCTGGTCCACGGCGACGTCGCCGCCGCAGCAGCGGCAGAGGCAGCGGAGGTGCTCTTCGGGGGCGACCCGACGGAGGCGTCTGCGGAGGCGCTCGCCGTGGTCGCGGGGGAGGTGCCGTCGGTCGAGTTGCCGTCCGGGCCCGCCGGCGTACGGGTCCACGATCTCTTGGTGCCCGCCGGGCTGGCGACCTCGATGAGTGAGGTCAACCGACTGCTCAAGCAGGGCGCTGTGCGCGCAGGGGCCCGAGTGCTGGGAGAAGATGGCGTGCTCGAGGCGCGCGACGCCCTCCCCGGCGGTATCGTGCTCATCCGCAAGGGAAAGCGCGACTACGTCGTGGGAAAATTTCTTCCACGAGGTTGATACCCGGTTCTGGGGCCGCTAACTTTGCCACTCGCCTCGTACGGCCGGTCACGGTCGAACGAGGAGGCACCACCAGTGGCTCCGGTCGCTGTGTGCCCCGAGCGGGTCCGGTACGCCGGTCCCTTCGGCTCCTTGACAACGGAAGAGAAGACTGAACGCCAGTGCGGGCAGCGAGGGGTCCGGCTTCGGCCGGGGCTCGACGCTGTCTGTCAATTCAAAAGTCGGCCACGTTCCAACGTGGTCGCAATCACAGTCAGATCTGGGTGCTGTCACCGTGTGTATTCCCACACGAGGCACCCAGCTCTCAACCAATCGGTCCGGCCGGCGGCCCCTCGGGGTCCTCGAACCGGGCAGGTTTTTGTTGGAGAGTTTGATCCTGGCTCAGGACGAACGCTGGCGGCGTGCTTAACACATGCA